>JAPKAW010000026.1 GCA_028825055.1 Flavobacteriales bacterium
CATTTGATTTACCGGCTGGAGCTCCGCTTTTATTCAGCTTGCATGGACTCAGTGGGAACATGGAAGACATGCGGTTGACAACGGAGTTCAATCAATTGGCTGATGAGCACGGATTTGTAGCGTGCTGGCCACAGGGTTCACTCTGGAATTGGGACGGCTCCATTGTGCCTTACTGGAACTCCAATTTATTTCTGACACCAGCGGACGACATTGGATTTCTTACTGGATTGGCCCAATCGCTTCAGCTGGAGTACGAATTGGACCCCAACTGCACCTTTGTGTCTGGAGCTTCCAATGGCGGGATGATGAGCTACACGCTCATCGCTGAACGCCCGGATGTTTGGAGAGGCATGGCGACGGCGGGAGGGGTGATGAGTGCGCACGAGCAACAAAACGCGCCTGCAGGCCCACCGAGACCGGTGCTGCATTTGCACGGCACATCGGATGATGCAATGCCTTACGACGCCTACATCGGTGGAGGGCCTTGGGCCGGCGGTTGGGGCGTCATGGATATGATGGAGTTTTGGGCAGACGAGCATGGCCACACAGCAGTGGACTCCATCGTGTTACCGGATGCGTTTCCTGACGACGGACTGACCAACGAAGTATTTGAATGGACTGGGGGGCTCGGCAGGGTGGTCCATCATCGTGTGTACGGCGGTGTGCACGAATGGTGGGGAGGCTATGGAGAGCCGAATGAAATCGCTACGTCTGAAATTGTATGGGAGTTCTTTGAAGATCTTTGCGCTAACCCGATGGAGGTGACGGAACCTGTTGATGTTGAAGTGTTTTCCGAGTCGTCACTTATGGTCTACCCCAATCCCGCACAAGCAGGGCAGTCCGTGCAGCTTTTGTGCGATGGACGAAGCTTTTCCGGACGTTCGTTTGCTCAATTTGATTCGGTTGGACGTTGTGTCTGGCACGGTAAGACGTCGGATGGAAGGATTCCAACGTCTCATCTTCTCCCGGGAGTTTACAGCATACATGCTTTTGACTTAGCGAATACATCCAGCTTTCCCAAGCGCCATTCCACGCTACTGTTGGTTGAGTAGTTCGACCTGAAAGCTTATGCTTTTGATGAGGTGGTGAACTGTTCCAAGACCTCCAAAATTTGTGCGCCAAAACGCTGAACCTTGACCTTGCCGAATCCGTGGACACCGAGCAACTGCTGTGACGTTGTGGGCATGGATTGGCAAAGTTCCTTGAGCGAACGGTCAGATAAAACCATGTAGGCGGGAACATTTTGCTGCTTGGCCAATTCCTGGCGTTTCGCGCGAAGCAAGTTGAATAAATCCGAATTGGCTGGCGTGTCATTGCGCTCGTAAGTCGAACGTTTGGAGGCCTTTTCGACTTTGAATTCCACCTTGGTCAATTCGACTGTCGATTGGCCTTTCAGGATTTCCCAAGACAGATCATTCAGGACCAAAGTGGGAAAACGACCGGGCGATTGAGCAAGGCATCCTTTTTGAATCAACTCTTTTCCGATTTGTGTCCATTGCGCCTTGGGAAGGTCTTGACCTATTCCGTATGTCGACAATTCCCGCTGAGCTGCCGTGACCTTTTGTGACTTGGAGCCACGGAGGATTTCAATGATGTGGGCCAAACCATAGGGCCATTCCAATCGGGCCACCGTCGAGAGGAGTTTCTGAGCTTCCAGCGTGGCATCCCACACGTCAAATTCCGTTTGGCAGTTGTCGCAATGATCGCAGTTTCCCGCATGGGCCTCACCGAAATACTGCAAGAGCGTTTGGCGACGGCACGCAAAAGAATCCGCGAAATCCTGCATCCGGCGCAGTTTCTTCAACAAGGTATCTGATTGCTCAGGGTTTCCGTCGATTTCACAGTGCTTGGATAAGGTCATGAAATCACTTCCGCCATGAAGTAGCAGTGCGTGACTGGTCAATCCATCCCGTCCGGCCCTACCCGTTTCTTGGTAATAGCCCTCCATATTTTTGGGTAGGTTCATGTGGACGACAAAGCGCACGTTGTTTTTGTCGATCCCCATGCCAAAAGCGATGGTCGCCACAACGATTTGAATGTCGTCCCGGACAAACTGGTTCTGCCGTTCGGTGCGAATGTCTGTGGACAATCCTGCATGGTAGGAGACGGCCAGAAACCCCTCGCTTTGCAACATCTTCGAGACGGACTCCGTCCGTTTCCTAGACAAGCAGTAAATGATGCCCGATTCACTTTTTCGCTCCTCCAGAAACTTCAGCAATTGCTCATTTTCGTCGTCGCGTCTGATCGCGGTGTAGTGGATTTCTGGGCGGTCAAAGCTGTTCTCAAAAACAGGATCCTGTTCCAATCCGAGTTGCTGACGGATGTCTTGCTTCGTCATGGCATCGGCTGTAGCCGTGAGTGCCAAGAGTGGTACTTCGGGCAATGCCTGCCGCAGTTCGATCAACCGGGTATAAGCTGGGCGGAAGTCATGTCCCCACGAGCTGATGCAATGGGCTTCGTCGACGGCAATCAGTGAAATGTTGAGTGACTGGAGTTGCGTGAAAAGCAATGATTCGCGGGCGAACAAACGTTCCGGAGACGTGTAGAGGATTTTGAGCGTTCCATCGGTCATTCGTTGAAACACCTCGTTGGAAGCTTCATCACTCTGAGTGGAATTCAGCAAACCAACGGGGATGTTGCGTAACAATAAATCATCCACCTGGTCTTTCATCAAGGCAATCAGTGGAGAGATCACAAGGGTCAGCCCCGGCAGTAATAAACTCGGCAGTTGATAACACAGCGACTTACCGCCTCCGGTGGGCATCAACGCGAGTCCACTTTTGTTCGCCAATACCTGTTCGATGACAGGCACCTGAGCGGGGCGCAAGGTGTCGTATCCCCAATAGTCACTCAGATATTTGTAGAGGCGGTCGTTGTTCATAGCCTGCAAAGAGAATGCAACCAGTGGTGCGAATTGTTTGTTTTTTTCCGGAGCTTAAAGCTAATCAAGTTGTGATGGAACAAGTTGAAAATCAAAGAAGCATTTGGGGTTTGTCAAGTAGGTTGGAGTAAAAACAGACCGTACTCAGCACAATGTAGTGTGTTCGATTTGGGTGTGATTTGCACAGTATCTTCTCAGTCTAAAAATCAATTGAATGAGACCTATACTTCTATTCTTGGCTTTGATAGCAAGCCAATTGGCTTTTGGTCAATGCTGCGATTATACGCTCGTGGGCAACGATTCTTACGGTGACGGATGGAACGGAGGTTCTTTGAATCTGTTTGTCAATGGGGTGCTCATAGATAGTTTTGTAGCGCTCGATCAAGGCAGCAGTTGGACGTTTGAAGTTTGTGATGGCGATGCCATTCAATTGGAATATTTTTCCGGGGATTATGAAAATGAAAACACCTGGTTTTTGTTGGGAGGTGTAGGGAATTTAATCGCAGGGGATGGTCCTGAACCAGAGGTGGGGATGACGGACACTTTCGTAACGGATTGCAGCATCGAACCAGATCCGGGATCGAATCCCTGCAGTGCAATGGAGGGGCAACTTGGTTGTGTAGAAGTGAATAATACGACTGCGCCCGGTTCTTCTTACAGCCCTTGGTGTGCCAATTTTCAAGGCGGTGATGTTTGGTTTACCTATGTTGTCCCCGAGTCAGGAAGTCTTTTGTTTACCACCGAAAGCGTTGGTGAATTGAACGATACGGGACTGGCAGTGTGGACCGGTACATCGTGCACGGGACTGCAGCAAGTTTATTGTGATGACGATTCGGGCCCTGGATATTTCTCACTGGTTCCCGCATTCAATTTGGAGCCAGGAACTTTGCTCTATCTCCAGCTGTGGGGTTACGGGGGCCAGACGGGGGCCGTCAACATATGTGCCTTGGATCCGGGAACGGTGGAGTTGGAATCCTCGGTGTTGCCCATTTTGTTGATTGAAACGAATGAACAAATGATAGAAGAGGAGGATAAAATCACAGCGGACCTTCAGGTGTTGTACAATGGGCCAGGCGTAGAAAATCTCATAACGGATGCCCCTTCGGATTACGATGGAAAGATTGGGATTGAAATCAGGGGGGCGACCTCTGCAGGCTATCCACAAAAACCGTATGGCTTTGAAACACGGAATCTTGACGGTACCAACAACAATGTGGTGCTTGTGGATATGCCGGCTGAAAATGATTGGGTGCTCTTGAGTAATTTTAATGACCGCTCCTTCATTCGAAATACACTCGCCCAGCATCTCTATGCTAAAATGGGAAACTACGCTCCAAGAGCCACCTTGTGTGAAGTACAGCTCAATGGAAATTACCAGGGAGTGTATGTGCTGGGAGAAAAAATCAAACGCGATGCAGAACGTTTGGATATCGCTACGCTGAATCCCGATGAAAATTCGGGAGATGACGTGACGGGAGGTTACCTCCTTCAAATGAATTATTGGAACAATGAGAACAGTTGGGAGCTTTCGTACAGCCCGCCTGCCCACCCTACATTCGACGTTCACTTGCGGTATGAAATCCCCAAGCCTGAGGAGATCACCCCGAGTCAAAAGGACTACATCGCAGCATTTGTTGATTCCATGGAGACGGCGCTTTACAGCGATGCGTTTGATGATCCCACAGCCGGCTACCGCGCGTTCCTCGATGTGGAGTCATTCATTGATTATTTCTTGCTCAACGAATTGAGCCGCAACAATGATGGATTCAAAAAGAGTCGATTTTTTTTTAAGGACAAGCACAGCAACGGAGGAAAGTTCAAGGCAGGCCCCCCCTGGGATTTTGATTGGGCCTGGAAAAATTTGGCTTCTTGTGAAATTTTTGAAAGCACCGAAGGGGCAGGCTGGGCCCATTTGATCAACAATTGCCCGACCGACAATTACACACCCGAATGGTATGTGCGTTTGCTTCAAGACAGCACGTTCGGGAACCACTTGAGGTGCCGATACGATGAATACCGCGCGGAATTCTTGAACATGGAGTACCTCGGAAATTATGTGGACAGTGTCTCGAATTTACTCGTCGAGGTTCAAGCGAGACATTACCAGAAGTGGCCCTTTTTAGGCGTTGCTACGGCTTCTCCTGAACTCGAGCCGATCCCTGAAACGTATGCCGCTGAAATGGAAGCACTTAAAGATTGGATCGCCATTCGATTGGATTGGTTGGATGCCAATCTTCCTCAAGAGTGCACAGGTATTCCGATTGGAATTGAGCAGGAAAATGGCTTGACCAATTGGGTGTACCCAAACCCCAGTACGGGGCAATTTACCATTCAGAATAGGGTTGATTTCTTGAGGGTCTATGCGTTGGACGGCCGACTTGTTCAATCACATCAGATGCAAGGCCTTTCCTCCCCGGTTACGTTCACCATCAATCAAAAAGGTGTGTTTGTTGTTGTCTATACAAGCGCGGACAAGATCCGCTATCAGCGCGTTGTCGTCAAGTGACGATACAGTTCATCTGAGATTAACAACGTCGATTTTTTGAGTGAATCCCTCTTCAAATGGAGTGTATCAAAAGTCACTTGATGTTGTATCCCGCTCAAGTAAATTCGTATACATGACAAAGAAAGATGCTGTCAGGCCTTGAATCTTAGTGCAGGAAGCTACACAAAATCATGGCGGACCGGACTGGTCACAATACAATCGCCCAAGAAATAGTTTAATAATAGAAGCCCAAATTCATGGTTTCAGGGCTTGGCCTGATACCTTATTCGTGTCGGGCCTTTTCAATTAGATTTGTTATCTAACTACTTTTTTATGGGAATGTCTAATCAAGAGTCTTTAAGCATCGAAAATCACAATTTAAAGTTGCCTTTCGATGCCGAAATGATTTCGCAGGTTGTGAGCCACGGTCGACTGACTAGATTCAATGCGAATGCCATAATTTTTAAGGAAGGAGATCAGATGAGTATGGTTCCCATTCTTGTTGAAGGCCGAATTCGTGTTTTTTATCGCAATGACAATACCGATCGTGAATTGTTACTGTATTCAGTAAAGGCCCACGAGACGAGCATGTTGTCGTGCGTTACTTTTTTGAGTGAAGAGAATAAAGTCAATATTTATGCTGTCGCAGAAGCAGAATCAGTTCTGCTCTATATCCCGATGAATACCATCATCCTGTGGTCTAAGACGAAATTGGAGTGGAATCAGCTCGTTATAAAATCCTTCAGGGAAATATTTGACATGTTGGCGCGAGGTCTGAAAAGTGCAGGAACGACAAGTTTAGAAGAGCGAATTATGGATTTCTTAAAAAGCTTAGTGAAACACGAAAAATCGAATTGTATTTCGATGACTCATTTAGAAATTGCGAATAGCCTAGGGACTACCCGTGTTGTCGTATCTAGGATTTTGAAAGCACTGGAAAGTCAGAAGATTCTTTCACTGAGGAGAGGTAAGGTGGAATTATTACCCAGCTAGCTTCAGGGCGAATGAATGGGGGGTGTTTTACTTAGTCCGCAATCTGGCGCAATTCAAAATCGGCTCGAATCCTATTTTCAGACAAACGACAGATGTCCTTCCGATTCATTGATTCTTCTTGAATCAGATGATTTCCAATAGCCTCTAAGACGTGTACCTCGATTTGAACCCGACGCACGCGCAGCATATTGTAAACATAACTAACGACGGAACCCTTGGCAGTGTTGTAGACAAAAACATCAAGGTCAGTCTTAGATACGGGTTTGCCGTTCGCCTTGATATATTGAAATGCCAGGGGGGTAACCCCAGCGTTAGAAGCAGTAGCTATTTGAAAGAATGACGAGTGAAATGGGAGCATTTCGAATCCATTATTGGACTGTCCTTCTGGGAAAAAACCAACATTAACTTTGGACTTGCCAATCATTTGAATAGCTGGTTCTAAGACCTCTTTGATGGATCGTTGACGGGAACGATTCACAAATACAAAGCCCAATTGCTCCATCACCCATCCGACACCTTTGACTCCTCTGATGTCTGTGTTTGAAATGACCATGCACGGTGACAAGGCCATGAGCATGAGAGAATCGATTACTCCTTGGTGATGACAGACCACCAATTGCTGCTCATGATTGATTTTTCCGATAACATGCATGCGTACACCGATCACCCGCATCAAGATTTGGGAAGCGGGATATATGACCCAGCGTGTGTTGAAACGAACAAACCTATGACGTGCAAAAGGCAATAATAATAAGCGTAATAAAACACCCGCAACTACCATCAATGATGCAACGCACACGATGGTCGACATTCTTAATGCTGGTAGAAAGTGTCCGGAGAGGTCTTCAGATAAAGAACGATGTGAAGTCGCTGAATGGGACATGTTTCTGCTATTTCGATGTCCTTGAATTGAATCAAGTATAAAGTAATGAAGACTAAAGCGGTATTATAACGTTCCAATATAGCCCGTTTTTTGCCATCTTCATTTCAAAGAAGAGCTTTGAATGGATTGATTTCTATTCAGAATCGGCCTGTCAGGAATCAAAACGCGTGGATCTAAAAAGGGGC
Source organism: Flavobacteriales bacterium (assembly GCA_028825055.1). Lineage (GTDB taxonomy): Bacteria > Bacteroidota > Bacteroidia > Flavobacteriales_D > Sanyastnellaceae > UA16. The sequence goes on from JAPKAW010000026.1 coordinate 7,428, forward strand.
ATAGCTCCAATAAAATAATTGAGACAATTGAGAAATAGAGAAGTCTATTTGGCTTAATCGCAGAGACTCTTAATGGTTCAAGTCTCCTTCAAAGGTTCCCGGAAAGGTCGCTTAGCGCACCAAAAGTTTCTTTGTGGATTTTCCACCTGCATCTTGAACTTGCACCAAGTAGACCCCAGGTGACCAACTGCTTACGTCCACTGGCATGCCATCCCAATTGCGCTGCATTTTGACCCTTCCTTGGGAGTCAAAAACGGTCAAAGGAGCTAAGGGCTTACAACGCTGCAAAGAAAACCAATTGGATGCCGGATTGGGAGCAATGGACCAATCGGATGGTGTTGTGTTTGCTTGAAACAGGTCGTCATCAATGCCGGTAGCCGCGCTATAGCGGTAGTATTCGTATTCGGCACGTTGCGGAGACAAACTCATGGCTTCAGAATTTGTAGCGCTGATGTAGAACTTGAGGTCGTCACTGCTGAATGAAGGCAAGGCAACCGAGTAGATTCCATCCAAAGCATACGCATCTCCCTGTGTCCCGTCATCGACCATGGGGACGGATTGAAAGTCACTTGCAATGTCTCCAGTGCAATAGCGCAACTCAACGTCTTCTGCTCCGTAAACAGGAGCGTATAGCACTTCGTTGTTAATGTCTGGAGCGCCTATGGTTGGTGCCGCTTCAGAAATTTCGGGGTGGTCGTAGAGAAACTCCATGCGCGCTTCGACCGTGCTCAGAATCCCACCAAAGCCCCAATTTTCCCACCAGATCGATTCATTCACGTTGGACGTGAACTGGGGCAGTCCAAACAGGCCGTTGCTCTCAGCGGCAACATCAGCGTATGCAAGGCTTTGAAATGCATCAATTTCGGCCTGTATCTCATCCGTATTCATCGACTCTTCCATGATCGTACGGATGTGTGCGATGTACTGCATTCGATACCTAGGATGGCTAAAAAGATATTCCGTGAGTGGTCTGTTGTCTGCGGCATCCCAACCGGTCCAAAAGGGATCGAATTCATACATTTCGCTCGGGTTCCAATAGCTCCATCCCATAATGGCACCCACAAAGGAATTGTCAAAATCCCAAGGAATCATTTGGAACCGCTCTTCGCTGTCCTGGTATAAATAGTAGTTGTGCACGTAATACCCATTGTACGTGTCCAAGTTGCTGACGACAGTATTCACCGCCATCGCCCAAAGGAACCGGTCTATATTGAGCACGTCTGAAAGGGATTCAGGGTCGAGTTCCAGAGTCGATATGAGATCTATTAATCCTTCCCATCCGTTATCAGACTTGATGGTATAGCTGTCATAATAGGTTGCCGAGTCCGTTCCTAAGTAGGCGAATGTAGGTTCACCGCCTTCCGTACCATCTCCTCCGTTGATTCCACAAAAAACGCCTGCACCGTCTCCTTTAAACAGCGCGCCATCGTTTTCGCCAAAGTGCTTGCTTAAAAATTGTCTATTGATGGATTCTGTATTCACATACATCCCCGTGTAATTGCCTTGGGTATGCAGTGGAATCAAATTGACTTCAGGGGTGGGCAGGTATTTTCGATAGATGCGACTCGCAATGTATTCCTTGCAGTAGGTCGGATCGAGCCAGGCATTGGCCAACTTAACCTTATTGTATTCCATGAGTTTTTGCCCCGAAATCCAGTAGTTCATATCCAGGTTATATGGCACCTTAATACTGCCTTGCTCGTGCGGCAAGCAGAAGGTAGAATTCCCTTTGTAACGAACGCCGACACTATCCAAAACGATTCCGTCAAATGTCACGGTAGCCGGAAGTCGAAACGACGGGTCGGTGAAAAATGACTCGCCTAAAATGTCATTGAATGCGGGGTCTTCGAAATCGATGTGCAGGTGACGTAAATAGCTAGGGTCATACAAGCCTCCCGCTTCGTCATAATGACTCTGTGGGTCAAATACGGTCAGGTTTTGAGCATTCAGCAGGGCGGGAAGCCCCATTAAGAATGAGAAAAAAAGATTTCTCCAACGAAATGTCATCAACGTTTCCTGCATGCTGTGAAGTTAAAAAAAAGATGCAGAAGTATGTGTGTAAAATCGTCTCAATTTGATCTAGGTCAACTGTGTAGACGCTTTGTAAAAAGTAATTTTATGACGCTAATCGTCAATGGTTATTCTTGTCGGGTGGTGGTTTCGATGGCACCCTCAAGAGAAGCATGAGATCGAACAAGGCTGTCCAATTGATTCAACTTGGCCATGTAGACATCGACCTGTCTTAAGTGCAATTTGATGCGGTCTTTTAGTGCTAAGGTTCGAATGTAGAATTGGAGGTCTGAATAATGTTGTCGGATGACTTCATCATTAAAAAACATCCTGTTTTTTTCGATAGAATGTGTGTCAATAGCCATGTAATTCAAAAAAGGGTGGGCTTCGTTGTAGTAATTCATCGCGACACCGTCTACGAGATGATTGTTGTCGTCCACTTGTTTGGCTGCGGCTTCATAGTAATCGCGAAGTTTCATGTTGACTTCAACGGGGAAGGATTGTATTCGTCCTGAATTGACCAATGACTTGTAGGTAGCATCTACCATGAAAAAGGTGGAATAGTTATAGACATACCCAATGGAGATTATGCTGTCGGCAAAGGCGCCATATGCTAGCGTTCCTTCGCGTTGACTTTGAATCACTTCGAGCAACCTCAAAGCCTTGGCATCGCCTTCTAGAATATGGTCGTGGACACGATTTAGGCTCTGGTAATCGTGGTCGAAGTCAACCAGGAGGGCATGAATGTCCATTCGGTGCAACCGATCATTTTTCCGATCGGAATTCCATTCATTCATCCAGAATGACACGGAAATCCCTAAGAATACAACCAGAAAATCCAGGAAGTAAAGGAGCCCAAGTTGATTGGAACTTCTTGTTTTTAGATGTGTTTTCATGGCGCTCATTTCACTAGTGAAAGTAGCACGCTGAAAACGAAAAGACAACAGTTCAGATCAAGAACGCTTGTTTCTTTTTAAGCCAAAACTTGGGCGTCCTCCGCTCGCACTTCCCGATTTGGAAGAACTGTCACTACTTGGGCGGTCGGAACTGCGCTTCTTACCATAACTCTCCTTTTTAGGAAAACTGCCAGGACGGTCTGAGCTGATGCGTTGTCCATAGCTCTCTTTCTTGGGAAAGCTACCAGGACTATCCGAACGCTTGGGACGGTCATCCCCGTCAGAATTCCACTTCTTGGTAAAACCTTCTTTTTTCTTGTAGCCACCTGATCCACCTGATCCACCTGATCCGCCGTAACCACCCGATCCACCCGATCCACCTGAACCGCCGTAGCCACCGGATCCACCTCGACTGTCGGAGCCCTTACGATTTCCATAGCCTCCTGAACGGCCGCCATATCCACCGCGACTAAACCCTTCCTTGCGGTAAGGCTTATCCGGTTCGGCATTCGCTCGTTTATTCAAATCAGTCTTTGAATCCAAGTTGAGACGTTTCATTTCGCCTGCAACGAGACGGGCAATAAGCTCTTCTCTCGTGAGGTCAGCAAGTTGCTCATCGACCAGTTCAAGATGTTCGGAAGCGATTCCCGCAGCAGCGGGTTGATCGCGCAAATCCGTCGCCCAATTTTTCAGGCGGGTCTGCACAATGGTCGTCGCATCTGGAACAAGGATTTGTTCCATGGAAATGTCCAAGTCACGCGAGAAGCGATTGATGTGTCCCTTTTCTTTCTTGTTGATGAAGGCCAGAGAAACACCTTTTTTACCAGCACGCGCTGTACGTCCTGATCGGTGCGTGTAATAGGCTTTGTCGTCGGGCAACGAATGGTGAAAGACGTGTGTGAGATCGTTGACGTCGATTCCTCGAGCGGCAACATCGGTGGCAATCAACACCTGTAATTCACGTCGTTTGAAACGTTGCATAACGCGATCCCGTTGGTGTTGGGATAAGTCGCCGTGAAGTGCATCCGCTCGGTATCCCTCTTTCAAAAGATCTTCCGCGAGGTTTTGGGTGTCCCGTTTCGTTCTGCAAAACACGACACCATACAAGTCAGGATCAAGGTCGAGAAAGCGGCACATGGCCTCGAATTTATCCGTGTGGCGGACCAAAGCATACTGATGTTCAATGTTAACGTTGACCGAGGTTCCTGGATCAATGCGGACTTCAAACGGATCCTCCATGTACTCCTTTACCAACCTGCGAATCTCGCGAGGCATAGTAGCAGAAAACAACCAGGTTTGTTTGGTGTCTGGAGTAAATTCTAAGATGGTATCGAGTTCCTCCTTGAATCCCATGTTGAGCATCTCATCGGCCTCGTCCAATACGAGGTACTTGATCTGGTCTAGCTTCAAAGCCTTTCGTTTGGCCAAGTCAATGAGACGACCGGGTGTGGCAATCACGACTTGACATGGACCACGCAACTGGCGCATTTGTTCGCTGATGTTGGCTCCGCCATAGACAGCGACGGTCTTGAGGCCCTTAATATGACCAGCAAATAAGGCCATTTGCTGGGCAATTTGTTGGCCCAACTCTCGGGTCGGCGCTAAAATGAGTGCCTGAACGTGGCTCTCTTTCGGGTCGAGAAGATCCAAAAGGGGCAGTCCAAACGCGGCAGTTTTACCTGTTCCCGTTTGAGCCAAACCAATGAAATCCCGGTTGCCTTCCAGTAGAACTGGAATGGCTTGGTTTTGGATTTCTGTGGGAGTTTCAAAACCGAGTTGACCGATGGCTTTGAGGATCGGGGCCGAAAGGCCGAGGTGATCAAATGATTCCAATAATTCTATACTTGGCGCAAATATCCGTCAGTAGAACTACAAATGAGTGGAAAGACTTGTATAATAAAGAATAATCCGCTCAAAGTGAGTTAGTGGCGCCAGTGCAATGGGCACGGAGCGCGCGCAAAATTACTACTTTTTTAGAACGAGAACTTGTTCGATTCAGGTACCCTCTAGAATGATCAAACAGGTGTATTGACAAGTGTTAGGGTCTATTCACAGTGACATGCGGACTCTTTTTCGTGTGTCCGCATGTCAGTGTGTTTCGCGTGGTTGAATCACGAAGTCTTCAATAAAAACGAAAGTATAGCAGGTTTATCTAGCAGATAGAAACTGGCTGGATTCCTGTAATCAATTGGTTAGGATTACTCTCCGAAACTGTGTAGAAGTAGCAGATTGCACCCGAATGAGATACAAACCAGGTGAAAGTGCACTCAGGTTCAACTCTATGGAAGCGTTTGTGACACTCGATTGACTCATAGCCGTTTGTCCGCTGGAATGGATGACATCGATGGATTTAAATCCGACGTCCATGTTGCCGATTTGAATGACGTCTTCGGCTGGATTCGGAAATAATGTCATTGAAAGTACCTCTGCGTCGAAGACGTCAGAGAGGGGTTCTATATTCACTTCATCGGTCACTTTGCAGCCCAAAGCATCAATTACGACAACTAAATAATCTCCAGCCACTAAATCTTCAGGGGCGACCACTTCCAATGTGCCGAGTACATACCAAGTAACCTCATAAGGCTCAGACCCGCCTGTGATCTCAAGGCTTCCGTCATTGCCCGTAATGTTGGTGTTCAGAACCAAAGGATCTCCGTCGGGTGATGTAATATCCACCGTCCAGCTGGTAGAGCAACCCAGTGAATCCGTCACCATGACTCCGTACTCACCAGCTTCCAAGGCATCAAAACTTCCCGTTGTATTGATCATTGGTTCCATCCCCCCGTAGGCATCGAGAGAGAAACTTAATCCACTTTCAATGCCAATCGTTTGAATTTCAATTGTTCCATCCATGCCATCGACACAAACGTTGTTGGTGATCTCGTAAGTCACGTCGAGGGAGTAGCAAGAGCCGTCATCAAGAACAGCTTCGGAATCATAGTTGCATGCTGTATCATCCATACATCCCTCCACGGGTGGCAGAAGCACGGCGTCGACGATGTGGAGATACCCATTATCCGTTTCAAAGTCAGCTCCGACAACCAATCCATTGGCGACGTAAATGCTATCTCCAGCGTGCGAGACTTGCAGTGACTCGCCGCTCGCCATGGTTAATGACATCCCATCTTCTAGGTCAGACGCCATGTACAGACCTTGTGTGAGATGATACAATAGACCCTCTGTAGTTCCCTCCGTGTCAGCCAATACATCCGCCAATTCCAATCCAGCTAAATCGAGGAAGGTGAGCAGTGCGGAGTCTGTTGGTGCAAATAAGGTCATGGCTCCAGGGGTTGCCAGTGTCTCCAAAAGCCCCATCGCCTCTAAAAGTGTATTGAGAATCGTGAGCTCTTGATCTTCCAAAGCATCTGAAAGGAAGTAGGTCGGTTGAATCACGGCGTCAACCGTGTGAACCATTCCGTTGTGAATGAGGATATCAGCAGATTGCACTTGTGCGTTGTTCACGTTCACTTCACCGTTCGCTCCGATGGCCACGTAAAGGGCGTCACCAGAGGATGCCTCAACCATTGCTCCGTCTTGAAGGTCAAGAGCAGCGATCAGGGAGTTTTCCACCCAATGAATCCGAATAAAATCCTCCAAACCATCGCCGTAAAGAAGATCGACAATGGTCATGTCGTTCGCATCGATGTAATCGAGAATGGCGGCGTCGGTCGGAGCAAAGAAGGTTAAGGTTCCCAATTCCTCAAACTCTTCGACGAGCCCAGAGTTTTCTAGTGCGATGTTGGCATAGTTGTGACTTGGGCTTGCGCTCAGCCATTCCGAAACGGTGTTAACAGGCATGATCACACCATCGGTCAGATGGACAACCCCGTTTGAAGCGATGAAATCTGCGGCAACTATCAAAGTATTGTTGGCAAATTGATTTAAGCTGTTAAAGGTCAAGGACATGCTCGTGCCCAATGCTGTAATGATGGAATTGCCGTTTTCCCATTCACTGAATAAGACGGTTTCACCAATCGTGAGGTGATATTGAATGAGGTCATAGGCCTGGTCAGAAGTGAGGAAGGTTTCCAAATCCATGCCCAATTCAGTAGCATAGCTTTCAATGGCCGCATCGGATGGGGCAAACAAGGAAACATCTTCTGATTCTTGGAAGGTGCTTGCGAGATCGAAATTGACCGCGATTTGAACCATGTGGCTGGTAGAAGAGCTATTGGATACAATTTCAAAAACATTCAATTGAGCATGACCAAGTGTGCACGAAAAAATAAATG
>JAPKAW010000257.1 GCA_028825055.1 Flavobacteriales bacterium
CCGGCAAACAAAGTGATGTGCAAGGACACGGGGACTTTATGGAGGGCAATTGGCTGACAGGAATTGGCGCCATTGATGAGGAACGTCTTGGAAATAGAAGTTTACTCTCAGAGCAACGAAACAACAACAAGGCCCACAACCATTTCTTCTACCTGCCTTTGCTGCTCGGATTGTTCGGACTTATTTTTCAAGCTGTTCGTGACCCGAGGCAATTTTTGGTGGTCGCTTTATTATTCGTGATGACGGGGTTGGCTATTGTGGTGTATCTCAATCAATACCCTTTCCAGCCGCGTGAGCGGGACTATGCATTTGTTGGCTCATTTTATGCCTTCGCGATGTGGATTGGATTGGGTATCATGGCCCTTTTTGAAGCTTCTCGTAAGCTGGAGTTAAAGCAATTGGGACAAATTGCTGGAGCGGGTCTGGCTGCTGGTGTTATGCTGTTTGTGACGGAATCTCTTGCCGGAGGTGGTCACGCATTGAGTTATTCCGTGTTGTTTTTGAGCGTGGTGGGAGGAGGTCTTTTGGCCTTGGCTTGGGCCATGAAAACAAGAGGATTGAATGAAACGTTACGTGCTCAGGTACTTGTGGTGATGGGACTCCTGGTGCCAGCGCTTATGGCGAGTGAAGGGTGGGACGACCACAGCCGAGCTCACCGGACCACCGGCGTGGACTTTGCGAAGAACTACATGGATTCACTGGCGCCCAACGCCATCCTCTTTACCAACGGTGACAACGACACGTTTCCGCTTTGGTATGTGCAGGAAGTCGAAGGATACCGTACGGACGTGCGTATTTGCAACTTGAGCCTACTCAACACGGATTGGTACATTGACCAGATGAAACGCCAAGCCTATGAGAGCGCTCCCTTGCCCATTCGCATGGACGAAGAAAAGTACCGTCAGGGGACACGTGACATTGTGATCTTGGATCCTCCCAAGGATACAAATAAGCCCTATATGGACTTGAATCAAGCCATGGAATCGGCCTTGAATGATGACCGTATGCGGGACTATGGTGCTGGAAAATCGTATTCAGTGTTGCCTTCGAATAGCTTCCGTATTATGGCTGATAGCGCTGATGTGGCGAGGCATGGTGTTCTCAACGAAGAAGAAATGAAGTCTCGGCTGGATTACATCGATTGGACCTTGACGGATGAAAAGGGCAATCCAAAGGGCTATATCTTGAAGAATCAATTCGCTGTATTGGACTTGCTGCGGCATAACAACTGGGAGCGCCCGGTTTATTTCGCGGTGACAACGGGCCCAGACAGTTACATGGGGTTGGAGGAGCATTTCCGCTTAGAAGGATTGGCTTATCGACTGGTACCTCTGCGCTATCCGAAGAATGATAACCCGAATATGTTTGGCGGCGTATCTACGGATATCATGTACGATAACGTCATGAATAAATGGCACTGGGGTGGGATGGACAACTTGGAAGATGGCGTTTACATGGATGAAAATAACCGCCGTATGGTGACGAATTTCAGATTGCAAATGGCCAATCTGGGGGACCAGCTGTTGCGGGATGGAGATGCTAATCGCGCATTGGATATTTTCGATAAGGTGCTGACGGTCATGCCAGAAGAAAATGTTCCCCTTGGAAGGGTTCTGTTGTCTATTCAAAGTGGTTTGCTTGAATTGGCGGCTACAGAGGCTGCCCCAGGATTGGTGATCTATGAGTTGTCTGAAGAACGCCGTGCACGAGCAAAGGAGCTGGGCAAGCACCTGACCCGGCGGTTGTTTGATATCCAAGCCGATGACTTGCGCTATTTCCACTCTTTGGACCGAGCGCAGTTTGATGCTGTCAGAAGAGACCGTCAATTGTCCAAGCAAGTTGCCGAATTGATGGTACAGACGGCGGATATCTTTTTGAAGGATGATTCGCTTTCGTCTGAACTGAATCGCGAGATGCAAGCATTGGAGGAAATGATTCAAGCGACGGAACGGTCGTTCTATGACTTTGGCTCGTATGACTTTTGATCAGTGAATGACCTCCAACCAGTTCGCAAACGGCGCATCGCTATTTTGACCTCGGGTTCCGGCTCGAACGCGGCTGTTTTGATGGGTCATTTTGAGAACCACTCAGAAGCTGAGGTAGTTTTTGTAGGGTGCAACCGATCACCGGAAGACGCTGGTATTTACGAAAAATCTAAAGCCTTTGGGTTGAATACGGTGCGTTTTAGTCGCGATGACTTGCGCGCAGGTAAAGTAACGCTCCAGTTGCAGGAGGCTGGAGTTGATTGGATTGCTTTGGCGGGTTTCTTGCTGCACATTCCCACTGAAATGACTGCAGCATTTGAGCGTCGTATGGTCAATGTCCATCCCGCGTTGTTACCCAAATACGGGGGCAAGGGGATGTACGGGCATCACGTGCATGCTGCAGTTTCCGAAGCGGGAGAATTGGAGTCAGGGATGACGGTGCATTGGGTAAATGCGGATTATGACTCCGGAGACATCCTTTTCCAGGCATCCTGTCAGTTGGAATCAGGGGATTCTCCAGATACAATCGGGGCGAAGGTGTTGTCGTTGGAACATCGCTACTATGCGGATGTGTTGGAGCATTTGATTCGAGAATCTTTAGCTCAATCCGGGGAGGAGCCGCGCATCTTCAAGGAAATTTAATCGATAATCTTTATGGCACGGGTTCAAATATATACGGATGGTGGGGCAAGTGGGAATCCAGGACCTGGAGGTTACGGCGCCCTCATGATGTATGGAGAGCATCGAAAGGAGCTGAGTGGAGGATTTCGCTTAACGACCAATAACCGCATGGAGCTGTTGGCAGTGATCACAGCATTGGAGGCCCTCAACAAGCCCGGAATGGAGGTGGATGTCTACTCGGATTCTAAGTATGTCGTCGATGCGGTACAAAAACGCTGGGTCATGAATTGGGAGAAGAAAGGGTACCTTAATAAAAAGAATCCCGATTTGTGGAAGCGATTTCTAGTGATATACCGGCAGCACAAAGTTGTTTTTCATTGGGTGAAAGGCCATGCAGGGAACCCGTACAACGAGCATGTAGATCAATTGGCTGTAGCCGCGTATCAAAAGGGTTCTTTGCTCGTTGATGCAGCAT
>JAPKAW010000027.1 GCA_028825055.1 Flavobacteriales bacterium
CCGACCCCCTCGGTGTAAACGAGGTGCTCTGAACCAACTGAGCTAATCGCCCTAAGGGGTGCAAAGATAATCCAAATTTCACGTTCTCTGCATTGTACTTTTGGTAAGGTGAGAAATATTTGGCTACATCGCATTCAAAGCTGGTTTAAATGGCTCCGAGAATCCAGTTCATGGAGGGGCGTTCACCCCCCATGGTTGTTTGGTGTGTTGCAAACAATGCATCAAATGGAAGGGCACAACCCTGAAATTGAAACACTTCGAAAGAAATTACGAGCTGACACCACCCCCATTCAACGTTTGGATTTTGGCGCGGGATCGCAATCACAATCAAAAACCGTGAGAGATGTAGCGCGAAACTCCCTTAAGCGTCCTCGCCATGCAGCTGCGCTAGGGAAGTTATCTCGAAGCATACAGGCAGAGCACATCCTTGAATTGGGCACCTCCCTCGGCTTGACAACTGCCTACCTCGCCAATCAATCGGACACCGTCACCACGTGTGAGGGGGACCCCGCCATTGCTGCGATGGCAAAAGCACAATGGGATGCACTTGGGCTAACCAACATCACCCTTCACGAAGGTCGGTTTTCCGAAACGCTTCCTCTACTCGTGAATCAATGGATGAAATCCAACCATCCCGGATTTGATCTGATTTTCATCGATGGGCATCATATCGGAAGCGCATTGTTAGAATATGTCCATGTTTTGAAACCATGGCTTCGCCCGCGTGGTGTGCTGGTTTGCGATGACATCCACTGGTCACCTGGTATGGAGAATGCATGGATAGAGTTGACTCAAGACCCGCATTGGACCAATGTTGCGGACTTTTATGAGTGGGGGCTATTGACCGCCAATCCAGATTTGTCAAAAGAAATCCGGAACATCCGGCTTTAAGGTCCTATTTCTGACACATGGCCACGCTCTTGTGCAGTAATTTCGCAGCATGTTGATGAAGCGATTTGGCGCTAAGCAGAGAGTCTGGTTGACCGCATTCTTGGGAGCCTACATTCTATTGCAATTCAGTTGGTGGGCGTGGCTACTCATTTCGTTACAGGATGAAGCGGTCTCAATCGCAATGGGAAATGCTCCGCAGCTGCGCGCTCGACCAACCCATATGATCCTCGGGGAAGGCCTGGTCTTTTTACTGATACTCGCACTGGGGTTTCGGGTTATTTGGAATGGCCTTCGGCGAGACCAGCAGCGCGCTGAAAAAGAACGGAATTTCCTGCTGGCCGTCACGCACGAACTGAAAACGCCCATTGCGGCCATTCGCCTAGCGTTGGATACGTTGCAAAAACACCGGGTCGACGCCGCAACCTCGACCGAACTCTTGAACGAAGCCCAAATAGGCACGCAACGACTTGAGCAGCGCGTAGAAAACATTTTGCAGAGCAACCGATTGGTTTTTGGGAAACACTTGAGCAGCGAGGCCTATGATGCCGAAGAAATTCTATTCGAAGCCATTCGACGTAACCGCATTGGTCAATTTCGAAATCGAGAAGTCCTGTTCACACAAGAAGGGAGCCCTCAAGGATTGCTCGAAGGGGATCCCGACGCTTTAACCCTCGCTTGGGGAAACCTGATTGAAAACGCACTCAAATACAGCCCTGAATCAGAATCTATCCGCATTCATATGGCGTGGGAAAACAACGCTATGATCTGTCAGATCGATGATGGAGGGCTGGGCATTCCCGCTGCGATGCGAAAACACGTGTTGCAGCAATTCAAACGGGTCGAAAGCCAAAGCAACATCGAAGGGACTGGTCTCGGCTTGTACTTAGCCAACCAAATCATTGACATGCACCACGGTAAGCTATCCATTGAGGCCAGCCAAAGAGGAGGTTGTCTCGTCACCACTACCATTCCATTCAATCCATGAACCCAACCAACTCTTCCCGATGTGCCTTGATCATTCTTGATGGCTGGGGTATTGGAAACAATGACGACTCCAATGCCATTGCGGCAGCCAACACTCCTTTTATGGACAGCTTGCTTCGTCACGCACCCAACGCCACTTTGAGGACGGATAGTGAACATGTGGGCTTGCCAGAGGGACAGATGGGCAACAGTGAAGTGGGCCATATGAACATTGGAGCGGGACGCATCGTATACCAAGACTTGTTGCGTATTGATCGCGCTGTAACCGACGGGTCCTTTGAGCAAGAAGCCTCATTGCAGCGCGCCTTCGAAGTGGCGAGAGCACCGGGTGTCCGATTGCATCTCATGGGATTGGTCTCCAAGGGAGGCGTTCATGCCCAACAAGCCCACCTCAACGCGCTGTGTAGGGCCGCAAAAAAGGCGGATGTTGGCGATTTTGTCGTGCATGCGTTTACCGATGGACGCGATACAGCGCCCCAAACAGGCCGAGGATACATTGCGGAACTCGAAGAAGTTTTAGAAGAAACGGGCGGGCGCATAGCCAGTGTTCATGGACGATACTTCAGCATGGATCGCGACAACCGGTGGGAACGAATAAGTCAGTCGTTTGCCACCCTAGTTCGAGGAGAGGGAGATGTCTTTGCCACAGCAGACGCAGGTATCGCCTCGCATTATAGCGCAGGCACCACCGATGAATTCATCCCGCCCTTTGTCATTGGACAAGCGACTCCGATTGCCCCCAACGATGTGGTCATCTGCTTCAATTTCAGGACAGATCGCTGCCGTGAAATCACATCCGCATTGACACAAAAGCCTTATCCAGAATTTGGCATGTCACCCTTGGCGCTGCACTATGTGACGATGACCAATTACGATGATACATTTATCGGCGTTCATACCATTTACGACAAGCCAAATCTCGAACATACGTTGGGTGAAACATTAGCGTTGGCAGGCAAATCGCAAATCCGCATTGCAGAAACGGAAAAATATCCACACGTCACCTTCTTTTTCAATGGAGGCCGCGAACAACCCTTTGAAGGAGAATCGCGGATGATGGCACACAGTCCTAAAGTAGCCACCTATGACCTGCAACCCGAAATGTCCGCGCGTGAAATCGTCGCTTCCATCGTTCCAGAATTAGAGGCAGGAAGACCCGATTTCGTCTGTCTCAACTTCGCCAACCCGGATATGGTCGGTCACACCGGTGTCTTTGACGCCATTGTCAAGGCAGTTGAAACCACCGATTCCTGTTTGAAACAAATTGTGGAAGCCGGCGCACATCAAGGCTACCACTTCATCATCATCGCGGACCATGGGAATGCGGACTACGCACGAAACCCAGACGGGTCACCGCACACGGCACACACCACGAATCCCGTGCCTGTTTTGATTCTATCTAACCAGGTCAAAGAAGTGCACGACGGAATCCTTGCTGATGTGGCCCCCACGGTCTTGAAATTGATGGGAGTCACGCAACCTCAAGCGATGACAGGTTCGGCGCTTTATTGAAGCACCTTTAACGCCTCTGCTGCGACAAAGATGCTTCCCATCACAACGACGAGGTCTTGGGCTTCTGCCTGATTGCAGACCGCAGCTATGGCATTTTCAACAGACGAGTGCGCGGTTCCATTGCGATCCGCCGCGTGCCCTGCTGACTGCAATTTCAGGGCATCCATAGAACGCGGGATGTCGGCTGCACAAAAGAAATACTCGGCTTCGTGAGGCAGTAACGACCATAATCCGCTCAAATCTTTGTCTGCTACCGTGCCCATTACAATCAACAGGCGGGCACGTTGAATCGTCTCTATCGCGCTAGCGAATCGTTCCAAACCGTCGACATTGTGCGCGCAATCTACCAAAACACGGGCCCCTGACTCCAACGGTGACATCCACTCCCAACGCCCTCGATAGCCTGTTGAATGGACCGATGAGGGGGGAACCCAACTCCGCCATCCCGGCTGATCCGCTAGCACTTCAAGCACCATTTTCGCAGTCGCTTCATTTTCAGGCCAAAAAGGACCTGACTCGATAGAAGCCGGATTCGATCGATTGGCATAATGCACTTCACTTCCTGAACGCAACGCTGCAGCCAAGATGATTGACTGTGCTTCAGGCCGCATGCGACCCAATACCACCGGTACCCCGTCCTTTAAAATTCCGGCCTTTTCCGCGGCGATGCTTCGAATATCATTCCCTAAAAATTGCTGGTGATCCAATCCAATATTCGTGACGACCGTAATCAGCGGAGCCGGAAAAATATTGGTACTGTCTAAGCGACCTCCCATTCCAGTTTCCAACACGACGACATCCACCTGTTCTTCCGCAAACCAGAGCAACGCTAATCCAAATGTCCATTCAAAAAAAGAAGGTTGATAAGACCAGGTTGGCAACTCTTCTCGGAAATGGTTCACGCGCTCGGCGACCCACGATTCTGGCGGCATGTCACCGCACACCTGCATCCGTTCTCTAAAGTCATCGAGGTGTGGTGAGGTGAAGAGCCCCACGCGAAAGCCTGTTTCAACCAACGCATTGGAAACCGCTGTACAGACAGATCCTTTTCCGTTGGTGCCCGCGACATGGATGATGCCATCCAGGTGCAAATCAGGACGGCCCATCCTCTCTAAAACATACTTCGTTCCATCCAAATTGGATTTGTAGGCCGCCGGGCCTTGTCGCTGAAACATAGGCAGCTGCTGGAACAGCCAATCCGTTGCTTCCAAATACGTCATTCGAGCTCGAAGCGAATATTCAAATATCCCCTGCGCACTGGCTTGGCTTGGTCTGCCGTGAACTTGGCTGTTTTCGCCGCACGAATTGCCAATTCAACGTGATGCGACTCTGCGAAGGATGAATTTAAACGATCAAAAGTTGCTGAGGTCACAGCACCCGATTTATCGACGATAATATTCACCCGAATCACACCTTCTTGCTGGGGTTTTTCATCCAACATGGGCTTCCCTATTCGTCTTCCTCCCTCCAGTGCCCAGTCGCCATTGTCACCACTCACCAATCCCTTTCCGTCAATCTTTCCGGTTTCATTGCCTTCATTACCCGCACCCTGCTCACTTACCCCTTGCGAACCTCCACCGCCTGAGGTGGTCAATGAACTGAATGCATTCGAAAGTGCCGATGACACTGTTCGCTCAGGCTCAACCGGCTCAGGCTTCTCCTCAACCGGCTCGGGTAACGTTGGAACAGCCATTTCGGATGCTGATTGAGTTGCAATGGGGTCGACTGCGGGGGACTCCTCAGAAACGGATTCCGATTCTGAGGATTGCACCGCCTCCTGAATGGTTTCTGAAGGGACCTCCGATTCGACATCCCCTGAAGCCTCCTCCACATCGCCAAGATCGGCAAACCCTATGGCCACATATTGTTCACCCGGAGGGGGGTTCGAAATGGTAAACGCTGTGATAAAAAAACAGCCAATGACACCCAGGATAAACAACAGCGCTGTCACGCCAGCAGCCTTCCGCTGGTTCTTCTTTTCAACCGCTTGACGGCGTATTTCCATGGGAGCGCTCATCCGCTTACTTCTTGGGAGTTGCTCCCAACATTATTTTCCATTCGTTGGCTTTCGCCATGCCAATGACCTCGACCGTTTGCCCTGTTGGCACAGCCGCATCCACCTGCAAATAAATCACAGGGTCGGCTGTATCGCCCATGCGAATGCGAATCAGCGATTCCAAATCATCCGAGTCAACCTGCCCTCCATTGAGGTAATAGGTCCCATCAGGCTTGATGCTTACCGTCATTTTAGACGTCACCGAATTGGTTCCCTTGGCTTGTGGCAATTCCACGTTGACACCGTTGCTTACCAACGTAGACAGGATGATGAAGAAAATCAACAGCAAGAAAACCAAGTCCGTCATGGAGGACATGTTTCCTGTCACACTGATTTTATTGCGTTGACCCAAATTCATGAGGCCGGCTCTTCGAGGATATCAATAAACTCAATACTCGTCGCCTCCATTTGGTGAACCACTTTGGAGACTTTGCTCACGAGGTGGTTGTAGGCCATGAAAGCGATAATCCCAACAATCAAACCGACGATCGTCGTAATCATGGCTTGTTTTGTGCCGCTTGAGATATCCTCAACCCGAACCGTTCCCGCTTGTTCCATGTCCAAGAAGACATTGACCATTCCAATCACCGTCCCCAAGAATCCCACCATAGGCGCAGCCCCGGAAACGGTCGCCAACGAACTGAGGTTTTTTTCCAAATTGTAGATCTCAAGTTTGCCGATATTCTCAATGGAAACACTGATGTCCTTCAAATCTTTTCCTATGCGACTAATCCCCTTGTCCAGCATCCGGGCCATCGGCGTATCGGATTGTTGACACAAGTTTCGTGCACTTTCAAAGCTACCCTGACCAATGTAATCACGCAGTTTTTCCATGAAATCCGGAATGACCCGCTCCGCCTTGCGAATGGCCAAACTCCTTTCAAAAAAAACATAGATGGCCATGATGGACATGAGCGCCAAAGGAGACATGATGTACCATCCCCCTTCCATCAATAAGTCTAAAAGGCTCACATCCACTTGCTGAATCACATCAGCAGCCACTTCCGGGACTGCGCTTTCGCTGGTTCCTGCACCAGTTGTTAAGGTTTGAAGAAGAATGGATGTCCACATGGGTAAATTGCTAGAAGGTAACCGTTGTATTGAACGGGAAAGTTCTTGCAATTATTGGACAGTCAGTTGTGACCCAAAGACAATTTTCGACGGATGAACGTTCGTAAACCTTCAATAATCATAGCCACGCAGCAGGTCAACGATACATCAACCAGAACACCAAAGCTCCTGATAAATATCCCACGATGGCGAGCAAACTGATTTTACGGACATACCACATAAAATCAATCTTTTCCAATCCCATAACGGCTACTCCCGCCGCAGAACCGATGATTAACGCTGACCCTCCAGTACCCGCACAGTAAGCCAAGAATTGCCAGAATATGCCGTCTTTAACAAAGTAACTCTCCCAACTTCCAGCGACTACTTCAGCCGTTGCGGGAGTGATGTCGTACATACCCATTGAAGCGGCTACAAGTGGAACATTATCCACGATAGCCGACAAAAACCCGATGGTCACATTGATGGCATACACATCACCTAAACTGTCACGCAGCCACGAAGCTGCAGCCAGCAAGTGACCGATTTCCTGCAAGGCTGCTACTGCAAGCAATATGCCCAAAAAGAACAGAACCGATGCAGAGTCAATCTTTCTCAAAACACCAATGACCGACAAGTGATCGCGTTGTTCGGGATTTTTTGAACGGTGGATGATTTCAGTCACTACCCACATCATACCGAGAGAAAGCATCATGCCCATAAACGGCGGCAGGTGCGTCACCGTTTTGAAGACGGGTACGAACAACAGTCCAGCAACACCCAAAACAAACACCAAGTTGCGCTCGCCCTGAGAAGTCGGCTCTACCCGGTCTTTACCATCCAAATTGGGCCGCTCAACCTCGCCCTTCATCGTGAAAGAAAGAATCGTCAAAGGAGCTACCAAGCAAGCCATTGAAGGAAGGAATAAATGTGAAATAATCACCCCCGATGACAGTTGATTCCCAATCCAAAGCATGGTCGTCGTGATGTCTCCAATGGGTGACCACGCACCACCTGCATTGGCCGAAATGATCACAATTCCTGCATACAGCCAACGCGTCTCTTTATCTGCTATGAGCTTTCTCAAAAGAGAAACCATGACAATCGACGTGGTGAGATTATCCAAAACAGCCGAGAAAAAGAAGGTCAGCAAGGCCAAAACCCACATCAAAATGACTTTGTTATTGGTTTTGATCCGATCGGTAATGACGGAGAAGCCCTCATGGGCATCGACCAACTCGACGATAGTCATTGCTCCCAACAGGAAGAATAAGATCGACGAGATATCCTGCATGTGATGCATGAGGCGGTGCTCAAAAAAGGTGTGCAAGGCCAACTTCGAATCCCCAAGAAAACTCAATTTAAACGATGCGAAATCCTCTGCTAAGTGCGCTGGAATCTCATGAATGCCTGTGACAAACAAACCCCAACAAATAGTCCCAGTCAACAAGGCACTCGCCGCTTTATCAACCTTGAAATTATGTTCAAGGGCAATAAACACGTAGCCTAATACGAAAACAACAAGAATCAAATATTCCATAAGCTCAGTTCATTTCTTTCAAACATTGTTCATCAGCCGGGCCAAGGCAATCTCAAATGCCGTCGCTGACAGCATAGTCGTTGTTGGATTCATCGCATACGTCGCCTTCAAAGCGGACAAAATGGTGGCAGAAGTATCGTTGAAAATGCCTTCATCGGACATATCAACTTGGGCGTCACTCATCAAATAAGCGAAGACACGAGCCATGCCACAATTCGCAATAAAGTCTGGAATCACCGCAACGGTGAGGTCCGCTTTCTCAGCAATGGCACCATAGAAAATCTCATCATCTGCAAACGGAACATTCGCTCCGCTTGAAATCACACTCAGACCAGCCAACACCATTCTGTTCACCTGATCTTCCTGAACCAAACGTGATGCGGCACACGGTAAAAAGACATCACATGGAACATCCCAAATGCGCGCATTCACCTCATCAAATGACAAGAGATCATCGGCCACCAAGCTATTCCCGTCCTTCTTCTCAAACAATTCGGTAACCTCTTTCTTGGAGAATCCCTCTTCTTTGATCAATCCTCCAGCCCTGTCAATGACGCCAACAAGTACGGCTCCTTCCTGGGCGAGGTAATACGCTGCAGCAGCCCCTACATTTCCCCATCCTTGAACCACTACACGCTTTCCTTTAACATCACCACCGTAAACGCTAAAAAAATGACGAACCGATTCGCTAACTCCATATCCGGTGATCAAATCAGCAACTCGAAATTTTCGGGCGACGGATGGCGTGTAATTTGAATTCTCGACAACTTGCGAAACACCTTGACGTAAGTGGCCAATGCGCTTTACTTTCTCTGCTGTCTTGGTATTGAAGTGGCCATTGAACACTCCTTCTTGTGGATGCCAAATGCCGCAATCTTCAGTAATCGGTATGACCTCGTGAATTTCGTCCACATTCATATCCCCTCCGGTGCCGTAATAGTGCCGTAATAAAGGCGTTACCGCATGAAACCACCTGCGCAAAACGCCTTCCTTCCTGGGGTCATTCGGATCGAACGCAATGCCCGATTTCGCCCCTCCAATTTGAGGACCGCTTACCGTGAATTTGATTTCCATGGTCTTTGCCAAGCTGACAACTTCGCGGCGATCCAATCGCGGGTGCATTCTGGTTCCACCGCCGGCAGCGCCGCCTCTCAAAGAATTGATAACAACCCACCCCTTAGCGTCCGTTTCGGCGTCCTTCCACTCGAAAACAATTTCTGGCTCTCGCTGGGAGTAAGCCTTGAGCATCTCTTTCATGATCATTGTATGATGGATTTCAGCGAGGGCAAAGATAAGCCGTTCACCGGCGAAGAAAACGCGGCGTCCCCCAAAGTGCTCCTCCAGAACTGGCTTGTCGAGCTCCGGTGACTGAGGGCAATGCGTTCGGCTCCCCCAAAACACGAAGCAATCCCAAAAAAGCAAAGGCGTGAGCTTCCTTTCCTTCAACTTGTATTTCCTGCGGAATGACCACATCCAATGGCAATCCGCGTAAGGTTTTATTGTTCGACTTCAAGGCATCAATCAACGCTACATTGTACGCTCCGCCGCCTGTTACCAACGTCCGCTTTCCCTCTGCGGCCAAGCGAATAATTGATGTAATGTAAGCGACAGCTGTAGCCATGAGGTCCTCAACAGAAGCATCCGTCTCAAAATCAAGCAAGGGCAATACCTCATCCTCTATCCATTCCCTTCCTAAGCTTTTAGGCGGCACCATAGCATGAAAATCCAGTGTTAGGAAGCGTTCAAACAACGCTGGTAGGATATGTCCCTTTGCGGCTAAGTGACCATCTTCATCGAAAACCTGTCCAACGCGTGCGGCCAGATGATTCAAAAGCAGATTGCAAGGGCCAATATCCCACGCCACCCGACTTCCTGACTCCTCATCAATACAACTGAAGTTTGCAATGCCTCCTAGATTCAAACATCCCTCATACGCTCCGTATAGGTGGTCTTCGACAATTGGGACCAGCGGTGCCCCCTGCCCATTGTACGCCACATCCAAGGATCTCAAATCACAGACGACGGGCACACCATTCAAGGCCGCATGCAAATGTGCTCCTGAACCCAATTGTCCTGTCCATCCTTCATTCGGGCGGTGAAAAACCGTTTGCCCATGAAAAACTACCAAGTCTACCTCTGAAACCCAACCCGTTGAATGAATCTGGTCAGCACACCACTGGGTCCATTCCATGCTTGTGACGAACCAATTTTCGGCGGATGCCGCGGGCATTTCACACAACCGATTACGCCAAGAATCCGGAAATGGAATACTCGTGAAGGACTCCAGTATTCCAGACCAAACACCTTGTTTTTCAGATCTTTGGAATACAGAAACTCCAATATCCAAACCATCCAATGAGGTGCCACTCATCAATCCCATAACACGGAAAGTAGATGATTTCGCGTTTGAAGAAAGACGAGAAAGACGAGAAGAGGATTTGAACGGAGGAGACATGTGTATCTTTGTAGGACGAAAGATGGAGTAAATTCTCCATTTCTGTATGGATATCCGAAAGCAAGCCAGGAAATGAACCTAGACCTCAAGGAAGAGCACATTGCTGTGCGGGATGCCGCTCGTGACTTTGCACAAAATGTTCTGAAGCCCACCATCATCGAACGCGACAATGCGCAACAATTTGCAACAGAAGAAATTCGGCAATTGGGTGAGTTGGGGTTCATGGGCATGATGGTCGACGAGCAATATGGAGGGAGCGGGATGGATACCGTCAGCTATGTGCTGGCAATGGAGGAAATCAGTAAGATCGACGCGTCAGTTTCTGTTTGTATGAGCGTCAACAATTCCTTGGTCTGTTATGGCTTACAGGAATTTGGCAGTGACTTTCAAAAGAAAAAATATTTACACCCTTTGGCCTCGGGCCAAAAAATTGGAGCTTTCTGCCTGTCAGAGCCGGAAGCCGGTTCCGATGCGACCTCTCAGTCCACGACGGCAGTGGATTGCGGCGATCATTACGTGATCAACGGAACGAAGAATTGGATCACCAATGGCAACAGCGCTTCCACATACTTGGTCATTGCCCAAACACATCCTGAAAAAGGTCATCACGGCATCAACGTTCTCATTGTAGAGCGCGACATGCCTGGATTCACTGTTGGAGCCAAAGAAGATAAGTTGGGCATCCGCGGTTCGGACACCCATACGTTGATGTTCCAAGATGTTAAAGTGCCAAAAGAAAACCGAATCGGTGAGGATGGCTTTGGATTCAAATTCGCAATGAAGACATTGGCGGGGGGACGGATTGGCATCGCAGCGCAGGCCCTCGGTATTGCATCGGGAGCCTTAGAGATGTCTTTGGCATACTCCCAGGAGCGCACAACTTTCGGTAAGCCCATTCACCAGCACCAAGCCATAGCATTCAAGTTGGCGGACATGGCGACCCATGTCGAAGCCGCTCGTCTAATGGTCCTCAAAGCGGCGGCCCTAAAAGATGCCGGTGAAGATTACGACCTCGCTTCTAGCATGGCCAAGTTGTACGCTTCAGACATTGCCATGCGGCATGCCATTGAAGCCGTTCAAATTCATGGCGGATATGGATTTGTGAAAGAATACCATGTGGAACGTTTGATGCGGGACGCAAAAATCACCCAGATCTACGAGGGCACTTCTGAAGTTCAGAAAATTGTGATCAGCCGTTCAATCCTCAAGGACTGATACGCTCGTTGCGGGCATTCCAGACTTCCTCCCCGTCGACCGTCTGCACAATCACTTCTTGAATCCCATCGGAATCCCTGTCTTCCATCGAAACGGAGATTCCGCGTGTCATGCGGCTCATACCTACGGCCTCGTTGGTCCCAAATGTTCGTTCTTGAATCCAGCCTTGTTCATCCGAATAAAGCACGGTAGATGACGCAATGGATTGGGACAGCCGGAAGCATGGGGTCTGTTCTGGCGGAACGGATACGGGCGATTCAAAGCGATCCGCCCCTGAACGCTTGAGCAAACGGATACTTCCATCATCTTGACCCGCATAGAGGTAATCACGATTGCCCACTCTCATGTGGTGTACTTGAACAATTACACGCCCAACCTGTGGATTAAAATCCCATCCTGGAGTGCGGGTTCCTTCCTCCCGATAATTCAGTAAATCGCCATCCCCCGATCCAATTAAAATTCGATACTTCCGGTTGCGGTCATAATCAATCACCGCCGCCGCAGAAATCCCGCTTGAAGGCGCAATTGGATAGCCTCGGACTTCTCTTCCCAGCACATCAATGATATGAAGGGCGACTTCATTGGCCAATGCCACTTGGAACTTCCCATTGCGGTACAAATCCACTTCCCAAACGTGGGGCGTTCGGTCTCCGTCCAACTCCAATTGCCAAACCGATGTGTTATCATGGGTCACTTTCACAAAGGGTGGTTCCCAAACAACCGCCATGTCCTTCTTCAACCGGTGATTTCGAACCCAACCAAGCGGTTCAGCCATTTCGTTTTGATCGATTTCGACGACTTCAGCAATTTGAACATGCGACGTCTCCTGATGCAATTGGACGCCCTTTACAATCCACGCCACACGCTGGTTCGATTTCACCTTACCCAGTCGGGTTTGGCTCGAAGTCCATTCTATAGCATCCCAGAACAGTGTCGATGGCTCCGAGTCATGAACTTCGCGGTTGAATTCAGCCCATGATCCTGGTTTTCGATTGCCTTCCCATCGGTACAAACCATCGGGATGAATTTCTCCCACCCCTTCTGCATCGAATCCTGTACTATCCGACCAGCCCCAGATTTCCAAAACTTCTCCAGACTGCCATTTCCAGGTCGACCACGTTCCATTCCAAACGGAAACCAATGATGAATCAGGAAGAACTCCCTTTGGTGTTCCCCAACGGGCCATTTGGCACGACACCAAGCCCTGACTCCCTGACTTCATTCTTTGCCATGCGGACAGCCATTCACTAGCCAATGGCGACGCGCTTATTTCAGTCGATTCGGACAACCACGTTGTTTCTGTCAAAACGGCATCGCTGGACGCTCCCTGAAATCGAGAATGATACGTGCCTTCTGTTCGCCGCTCCAATCGAATGGTCCCATCTACTCGTGGATGCCATTTCGAGGCCATTTCTTCTGGACTCTCCTCCCATTCTTTTAAAGCTTCGGGGAGACCTAGAAGCCAACCACCACGCCATGACTGAGTTATCCACCCGTCTGGAAGAACTGTTGGTAGGTTATACGCATGACACACATTCAAATCCGAACGCTCGTACACTTGAAAGAGCGTCATGAAGGGATCTTGCAGAGAATCTGCAAAAAACAAACCCTCGGGCAACAACGACGTTTGCTCCCACACGTCATATTGATCTGAAGCAAAATCAGTCGGGTCTGCCAGCTCGGAAGGATTCCGTTGGATTGAAATCAACGATAAGGCACTGCCACATGCCAACGCTAACGTCAAAATCACAGCCCATATGTGTGGAGATCGCATGGAGGACAAGTTCAGGATATCTGGCTCCAATCTGGCCTTCCCAATTGAACACGTTTCAACGTTGAATTGAGGATAGCATACTTGGGGTCTGACAAATTGGGATCCTCCTCCAAAATTCGTGAAGCGATATAACGTGCCGTTGTCAATAGCTCTCGATCGCGCAACAAATCGGCCATTTTTAAATCTGGAACGCCTGATTGCTGTGTCCCCATTAAATCTCCAGGGCCACGCAAATCCATATCCACTTCTGCGATTTCAAAACCATCATTGGTTCGACACATCGTTTCCATGCGCAAAGCAGCTCCCTTGGATAATTCGTCTGAGGTCATCAAAATGCAATAGCTCTGATCTCCACCGCGGCCTACACGTCCTCGCAGTTGATGCAATTGAGCCAACCCAAATCGTTCTGCACTCTCGATGACCATTACGGAAGCATTGGGAACATTCACTCCGACTTCAATCACCGTTGTTGCTACCAAAATCTGACTAACCCCCTTGATAAACCGCTCCATTTCAATGTCTTTGTCCTGGGACTTCATCCGGCCATGGACGATGCCCAAGCGGTATTCGGGAAGGGGAAATCGTCTGGAAATACTTTCATATCCGTCCATCAAGTCCTTGTAATCCAAGGTCGAACTCTCTTCAATCAAAGGATATACCACATAGACTTGGCGGCCTTTCTTGACCTCTTCTTCCATGAATTGAAAGACCGGTAATCTAGCCGCATCCGAACGGTGAACCGTTTTGATGAGCTTCCTTCCTGGAGGCATTTCGTCTATAACACTCACATCCAAATCTCCGTATGCTGTCATGGCTAAGGTCCTGGGAATCGGCGTTGCTGTCATCACAAGAACGTGAGGTGGTGGATTGGCCTTGGCCCACAACTTACTCCGCTGAGCAACCCCGAAACGGTGTTGCTCATCAATGATAGCAAGCCCCAGGCTTTTAAAAATCACTTTGGGCTCGATAAGTGCATGGGTTCCAATGAGAATATTCACTTCGCCGGATTGCAATCCTTCTAAAATTGGTTTCCTGTCGGACATTTTCACGGATCCTGTCAACAACTCAA
>JAPKAW010000258.1 GCA_028825055.1 Flavobacteriales bacterium
GCTAAGTTGCCCCATGAGTTGGTCAATGCATCATCCAATTGATAGCGTTCACCCCTCCATTCCATCCAACCTAAATCAGTAATGGAAGCACTGGCCCAGAAGTTGTCTGTAAAGGCTAAAGCGACGCCAACATCCACGCCCCAACCCTGTCCAACGGGACCCCAATTTCTGACATTACTAAGCAGCGGGTTATTGACATTGATGGAGTCTAATTTAGCAATGTTGAAACCGTCAGAAAAAGCACCAAACGCATCCAATTCGCCGTCCACACTGGCCAAGCTGAAATACCCATTTCCCAAAAGTAAGCGCGCACCTATACCGGTGTGAATTGACCATCCACGCTCCGTACCCCATTGCTTTGACACACCCAACTCGTGCGTTCGATGCCATGAAAATCCAAGCTTTGAGTCTTGAAATATGGATGATAGCAAGGTTTCACCATTCATGTTGAAGCCTCCAATGATATCGGCTAAATCATCGGTGGTCCATCCGCCGTTATTGATGACGGTATCCGTCCCTAAAATGGAATACTCAAAAAGGTTGGACGCCCCCCCTTCGATGAGCAAAGAAGTCACCGAGGGACTGAAATAGGATTCAGCAAAAAAGACATTGCGAGAGGCGTATGCGCCAGCCCATGATTTCCAACGCTTCGCTGACCCTGTAGTCATGAGATTGAAATCCACCTGAATTTCTTCATTGGACAAGCGACTGACCCATTCACTGGGTGTCAATCCCGTCCAAGCGTCATTGTTCATGCCTCGGTTCAAAATATCATCCCAAAGATCTTCTCTGCCCAAAACTGTAGAGTTTACAGAAATGGAGCCTTCCAATCCGGAGATTGCAGATCTCCAATTTGAGTTCATGGGTGACAAAGTCAAATGAGCTGGATTCCATCCAAGTGCACGATAATCCCCTGAAAGGGCCATGGGAGTGGCTCCTACTCCGA
This sequence comes from Flavobacteriales bacterium, assembly GCA_028825055.1. GTDB lineage: Bacteria > Bacteroidota > Bacteroidia > Flavobacteriales_D > Sanyastnellaceae > UA16. The sequence continues at coordinate 947 of JAPKAW010000258.1, forward strand.
CAGACGTGTGCGGAGCTTGTGCGCATAATGAGCAAAAACTGATCAGGAACACAGCTACGAAACACACCTGTATTAAGCGTGTGATTGTCAATAAGTCTCGCTGTATTCGTTGTCTAGCGTTCAATGGGCTAGACGGGGATATTCCAATTGAATCGATCTGCGATAGTGCCCCGCCGAATGCCGTCAAGCTCACTTAGTAACCAAGAAACAATTTTCCACTCGTCGGGATTACTCAAAGGATATCGTTTGCCATTGATTCCAATTTCAGCCATCGGCTTTATGGTAGCAGCAGTGCCGACACCAAAAGCCTCTGATAGCGCTCCATTTTCAAGGCTTTCCTGCAGCTCAGCAACAGAAAACTTCCTGATTTCAACAGGAATCCCCAAATCCTTGGCCACTGCAAGAACCGAATTTCGTGTAACGCCATCGAGAATAGTATCACTCGTTTCAGGTGAGACTATAGCGCCATTCACCACAAACATTGCGTTCATCGTACCGCACTCTTCAATGTATTTGTGCTCGACTGCATCCGTCCAAATCAACTGATCATACCCTTCCTCACGTGCCTTTTGGGAAGGATATAAGGATCCGGCATAATTCCCGGCAGCTTTTGCAAAGCCAGTTCCTCCAGGTGTTGCACGGGTGAAAGCTGTCTCCACCTTAACACTGACAGGACCCTTATAGTAAGCGCCCACGGGACAAGTGAATATACTAAAAGCATACTTCTCACTTGCTCGAACACCTACAAAGGCATCTGTAGCTACCATGAAAGGGCGGATGTACAAGGATGAGTCATCGCCACCCGGAACCCAATCAGAATCCAACTTGACGAGCGCAGCCAACGCTTCCATAAACAAGTCCTCTGGAATTTCAGGCATGCACATCCGAACAGCAGACTTATTGAAACGGGCGATATTCATTCCAGGACGAAATAGAGACACTTCGCCATTGGATTGGCGGTATGCTTTCATTCCCTCAAAAATAGCTTGACCGTAGTGAAATACCATAGAAGCCGGACTCATCGTAAAGGGTCCATAAGGCTCTATCCGACCCCGCTTCCACTCGCCATTTTCGTATTCCATCAAAAACATGTGGTCCGAAAAGACTCTTCCGAAATCAAGGTCATCGAAGACCACTTGATCCAAGCGCGTTGTTTCTGTTTGAAAAATATCGAAGGATGGGGTTGTTTCAATCATTATCAATCTTTCATTCAGATTTGCGGCAAAGGTCGCGTTTTGACTTCCATGTTCCAAATGCAGAAAAACAACTGATGTGAATTTGCAATGATAATCCTAGGATTAGCTGGATTGCTGAAACAGAAATTTGTTGGGACTGACAAAGCCAGATTTGACGGCATACATGACCATCGAAGCGGTGTTGTTCACCCCCAATTTTGACATGATATTCTTTCGGTGAGTGTTCACCGTATGATTGCTTAGAAACAACTTGGCCGCAATTTGAACATTGGTCATTCCTTCAGATATTAAAATGAGCACTTCGATTTCTCGTTGAGTCAGTACGACTGGGTCGCATGTAAAATCAACGAGATCCAAGTCACTGACGTCAATGTTTTCTCGACGAATAGCGTCTAAAATCTGGCCGCAAAAGAATGTACCTCCTTGTCCTGTAACTTCAATGGCTTCTAAGACTTCAGCCATGCTACAATCTTTTTTAATGTAGCTCGTAATCCCTGCTCTTAAGGCATTTACAATGGTTAAACCATTGGGAGACGCCGTAATCGCAATCATTTTAGTTTTGCGATTCGCTCGTGCGCATTGAAGAACAGTGTCAATTGAGAAGCCCGAAGCCAAACAATCCATGACGATAAGATTGGGTGGCGTTTTGGAGAGCATTTTCAGTAATTCCTCCTCGGATTCGGCCTCACCCAATACGTCGTATCGGGTGTCCTTCTCAAGAACCGTTTTGAGCCCGTATCGAAATAGCGGACTGCTGTCGGCAATTAAAATCGACGTCGTCGTTGTCATGGCCACAAAGATAGCTATATAGAATGATTCCAAATAACGTAACTGCTATAATTCTACACACAGCTTTGCACAGAATAGCAACGCCCCTCCTTGGCCAATTCCACCTCTGAAAAAGTCTGTGAGGCCTCATCAATTAAGATGTCC
>JAPKAW010000259.1 GCA_028825055.1 Flavobacteriales bacterium
TTCCACGTCCTAAAGTTAAGGATGTTGCAACCTTTCACCCAATGCAAATGTTGTATGTGCAGGTTTAGTACATTTATGACCGAACTTTCAAAAGTGAAAATCTCACAAATGAAACATCGAATCTACCTCTGTGATTCGTTCTTAGGCACAGTCTACCTCAAGGCTCTCCTCCTTGGAGCAGCCCTGATTCTTGCGTTTGTTCCAAACACGTCTAGAGCTGCGCACGCCATGGGTGGCGAAGTGTTTTATGAGTACCTCGGAAACGGCGACTTTTTGATTTCACTAATTTTTTATCGGGAGTGTTTTAGTAGCAATGTAGAGCCGAGTGGATGGCAAAATGGAGGAACCAACCTTGACCCTTCCATTATGCTGGGCATTTTTGAAGGCAACGCAGAATACAACGTTTACGATGTTGATCTGACTGTTGCTTCGATCAACCCTTTGGAGACTGTCCTAGAGAACCCTTGTGGCATTTTACCTCCGGATTTGTGCATGCAACGATTGGAGTATACCATAACAGTCAATCTACCTCCCAGCGCTGTTGGCTATGACATCGTTTTTCAACGCTGTTGCCGCAATCCGGGCATTGCGAACATCCCCACTCCAGGCGATATCGGTATCACGCTCACAACTCAGATTCCTGCCAATATTTCTGACGCCAACCCGAATAGCAGCCCGCAATTTCAAGTGTATCCACCGGAAGCCATTTGCACGAATTTTGACTTCTTCTTGGACCAAAGTGCCATTGATGTCGATGGAGATTCCTTGGCATATTCATTTTGTACACCATTGAATGGAGGTTCAACCAATGATCCTTCCCCGAATCCACTTCCGGCCTCCACATTGACCAACATCCCATGGGGAGGTGGCTACAGTGCTGTGGATCCGATTCCTTCGACTCCTCCTTTTGATATCGATGCTATTACAGGACAAGTAACTGGGTTTCCTACCACTCCAGGAGCGTACGTGATTGGCATTTGTGTTTCGGAGTTCCGCGATGGAGAATTGCTCAGCACGGTGATGCGGGACTTTCAATTCAACGTGGTGATGTGTGACCCTACGATCATATCCGCCGTTCAACCCCAAACCAATGCCCAGCTGTGCATTGGAGAGACGCTTCAGTTTTCTGAAAACAGCATCGGAGCACAGGATTTACTTTGGGACTTTGGTGTACCCGGAACGGACACGGATATCAGCACCGAGTCTAGTCCAGAATTTACATTTCCGGACACAGGAGTCTACGAAGTGCTTTTGATTGCCAATCCCTCCTGGCCCTGTGCGGACACATCCTCTCAAATTTTTTACGTTTACGAACCCATTGAACCCGAAATTTCTGTTTCCAACTTTGTGTGTGCAGGAGACATGGAGTATTTTTCCTTTGAAGCCCTTGGTGCATTTAATGCTTCAACCAACCTCACGTGGACATTCAGTGGTGGCATTCCCACAGCTTCCAACCTGACCAACCCGGGTGGCATTCAATTTAACAACGCAAACACCTGGGATGTCTCTCTCACAGCGAGTCATTTTGGATGCAATTCGACAACGACTTTTGATTGGGTCGCCCCTTCTCAGCCCGAAGCCAACATTGCAGATCAAAGCTCTTTCTGCCAAGGCTTCACATTTGATTTTGAAAACCTGAGTACCGATGGTGAATCGTGGTGGTGGGATTTCGGTGTGTTCGGAGACGAAGATCAAAGCACTGAGGAAACCCCCACGTTCACCTATCCAAGCGATGGCGTCTACACGGTCCAGTTGATTGCCTCAGCGGACTACACGTGTGCTGATACAGCATGGGCTACGGTTGAAATATTTCCTGAAATTGACCCAGCTTTCACGCCTCCCGATCCAGAATGCTTTTCGACCAACAACTTCTCTTTGTTACCCATTTTTGAGAACGAGACGGGGACTACTTATAGCTGGGATTTCGGAGGAGAGACAAGCAATCAGAACATCAACGGTTCGACGGTTCAAAACCTGGTGTTTGCCGAACCGGGAACGTATACAGTGACCGTTACAGCCATCGCAAATGGGTGTGAAGTGTCCGCCTCTGAAGAAATTTGGGTCATCCAAGATCCAACCATTGCATTTTCAGGGGGACCGTATGTCGGTTGCCCGCCTCATCTAGTGTCATTCACCAACTTGAGTGAGACGGAAACGTCGACCTCTTATGTGTGGAATTTTGGAGATGGAACGACTTCTCCGGCCGCTAGCGCCAGTAACGTTTACGACAATCCCGGAACATTTTCTGTGACACTCGAAATGACAACCGGAGGGTTTTGCAGCCAGCAATTAACCTCAACGCAATCCAATGTGGTCACTATTTTAGAAGTTCCACAAGCTGGGTTCAACATCACCCCTAACCAAGTGGACATTCTCAATCCGCAAGTTTCATTTGAATCCCTTGCCAGCAGCGGAGTCGATTGCTTTTACAATTTTGGCGATGGAGGCAGCTCTAGTGACTGCAATGGGTCCTACCTCTATTCCGAAGGCGGTTTGTTTGACGTAACACAAACGGTTGTGAATGCAGCCGGATGCTCTAGCACGGCCCAAGGTCAAGTCGCGGTCAACGGGACGGTGTTTTATGCTCCGAATGCCTTTTCACCAAACCAAGATGGACTCAATGATGTGTGGTTGCCCTCGGCACTCGGTATTACAAATTACCACATTCAAATCTTCAATCGCTGGGGAGAAATGGTTTGGGAAACACGGGACCCTCAGGAACCCTGGCTTGGACAAACTATTGAAGGAGAGCATTTTGTACCGGACGGCTTGTATCTTTGGAATGCCTGGATGGAGGATCAACTTTTACTCCCCACCACCCATTCTGGGCACCTGCTCTTGATTCGCTGAGACAATTGGAGTCATGAATCTTTTGCAACTCACTTCGGTTCCAATATATTAGCATCGAGAGAGACAGAAAGATGAGCGACCAACCACACAGAGAAGAACTCTTCTCGCATCCAGTTAGAGCTGGAAAACGTACCTATTTTTTTGATGTTAAGGCGACGCGTGGACAAGATTTGTACATGACGATTACCGAAAGCAAAAGACGGTTCGAAGACG
>JAPKAW010000260.1 GCA_028825055.1 Flavobacteriales bacterium
CCGTGAACCGACGCAGATGGAGGCAAATAGTCTCCATAACGAATCAACAGAACGATAAAAGAAGCGTAGAACAACACCATGAACACGAGCCATAGCCCTCCGTTCATTCGATTGTCTGCTTCAGAAATCTCTTCTTCTCGCTTTCCACGCAATGAAATGGAGAGCTGGTAAATTTTGGACAACTGCACTGCAGCAACCAAACCTAAAACGACAACCAGTAGAATGAGCAATTTCATGATCTCAAAAATGTATCTATCAAATCAATAATGAAGATCCTTCGACTCTTGCAACATCGGGTGATTGACCGGAATCAACGGTGCTTTGCTTAACGCACTCAGCGTGCGGTTCAAATACAATCCAAGGAATCCTAAGAACAACCCGATTTCAAAAATACCGAATTCATTGTGGTCAAACATCGTTCCCGGTATGACTAGCAAATAGACATCCGCAAAGTGACCAACGAAGATGAGCAAGCCAACAGGAATAATGACGTTTGGATTCCTTTTGGTGTCTCGTGGCAACAAGGTGTAAAAAGGAACTGCAAAATTCACACAGAACATGACCATAAATGGTACTTGATAGTCCGTGAAGAATCGTTGTGTGTAGTAAGTGACTTCCTCTGGAATATTGGCATACCATATCAATAAGAACTGGCTCACCCACAGGTAGCTCCACAGCATGGAAATCGCAAACATCCACTTCGAGATATCGTGCATGTGGCTCTCGGTAACTTCTTGATAGTATCCTTTGCTCCGCAACCAGATCAAAGCCAAATTCAAGAAAATCATGAATCCGACCCACATCCCTGCAAACAAGTACCAACCAAAGAGGGTCGAGAACCAGTGCACGTCAATCGACATAATCCAATCCCAAGACAACATGGAACTAAATACGGCGAAGACAACCAAGAAGACCGCACTGCGTCTGAATTGCTTGTAGTGCAGATCAAGACTCGGTTTTTCGTCCTCAAGCAACGACCACTTTCGAAAAAGGTGCGCGAAAAGCATGAAGGTTCCGATATACACGATTGTGCGCAACCAGAAAAACCAACTCGCAAAATAAGCTCCTTTGTGTGCGATAATATGATCGTAATTGGGATTCGCCACAGCGCCCTCCTCCATTACATCCACATACGTCGCTTGATCACCTTCACCAATCACGTATTCATGATACAGCGTATGGTCCATCCAATGATATAGATGATGCGCATGAAAGAAATTTCCTGCAACGAGGACCACGACGATCACTCCTGCGCCAATGGGCAAGAAGTGCCACATGGCCTCAAACATCCGCTTGATTACTGCAGACCATGCCGCCTCAACAGCATAGTTCAAAGCATAAAAGAAAAGTGCCGCTAACGAAATAGAGAACCAGAAAAAACCATTGACGAGCAAGTTTGCCCACCAACGTTGGTGATGATCTGATCCATCGGTTAGAAAACCAGCGATCAATGCAATGATCCCAATGCCCATGAGCACTTGGGAAACGATTTTGGCGCGTCCTTCGAATTTGAATTCCATGATCAACTGTTCATTGCCATGGCATCTTCAGTCTCAGAAGACGCCGGTTTCACGTTGCCGTTCTCATCAAACTCCGGCATATCCCCTCCGTTCTGGAGTACTTTGATGTATTCAATCACCAACCAACGGTCCTTTTGAGATAGCTGGGAAGCATGAGAGCCCATCAGCCCTTTCCCATAGGTCAAGGTGTGGTACATTTTTCCTTCTGGTAAATCCTTCAGCTTGTCGCTGTAACTAGGAATGCCCAAGATGTGCCCATTTCGGCTCAGCGCTCCGTCACCTTTGCCCAACTCTCCATGGCATTGCGTGCACATCATCGTGTAAATCTCTTTACCCGCGTCCAATTCAGTTTGTCCAATGGCAGCCAATGGTGAGTTGAGACCCAACCCAGCGGCTTCATACCCTTCTACCGTGTTCGGGTAAGCATATGGCATGGCAAACGCCATTTGATCAGGAGCAAATGCGATGGTTCCAGCCACTGGCTTCCGCGCTGATTGGGCCATTCGTTGCGCTGCAGCCGTTTCCTCACCTACTTGGTAGGGATCCTGACCATAGTCGACATAGGCCTCGATAGCAGGAGATCGATACATATCAGGCATGTATTCCAGTCCGGGACTATCCGGATTGTTGACGCATCCCGTAAGAGCGATTAACGTCACTGCCAGCATGGGCAATAGGTCTTTCCAGCGGATGTTCATCACTTGTAATCTTTGATGCTCAACTCGAAGAGCTGTGTTTCCTTGATTGCAGACTCCAACGCTTCCGCTGCAAGACTGTTTTGCTCGGTCGTGATTTCCATCACGAACATATTGTCCGTCGTTCGAGGGTCGGGATTGGTCGCGGGCACACCTGGCAGCGTTCCATTGCGAAGCAAATATGTAATCGCCATGCCATGCGCTCCGCATAAAACCGAAAACTCGAAGGTCACAGGAATGAAAGCGGGGAGATTTTCGATCAACGAAAAATTTGGCTTTCCTCCAATATTCATAGGCCAGTCAGAAATCATGAAGTACCACATCCCAAGAAGGGCTAGTAGCGTTCCCGTAGAAGCGAACATGAAAGCCACAATGCCCAATCGCGTGCGCTTCACCCCAATAATGGGGTCAATGCCGTGAATGGGAAAAGGCGAGAATACTTCCTTGACCCGGATGCCTTTGGCAACCAGCTGCGACGCCGCTGTTTTCAGCGTATCGTCGTCGTCATACATCACATGGAATACCTTGTTCATAGCTACAGGGGTCAATGCTTGTCTTGAATTTTCTTATAGTTCTCGCCGCTCGACTTGAGGATTGTCTTCAACTCATTCAAGGCCAATACTGGGAAGAACCGAGCAAAGCCTAAGAACAGGGTGAGGAAAATTCCCATGGTTCCAACGAAAACACCGATATCAATACTCGTAGGATAAAATTCACCCCAGCTCGACGGATCATAATCCCGGTGAATGGATGTCACAATGATTACATAGCGCTCAAACCACATCCCAATGTTCA
>JAPKAW010000028.1 GCA_028825055.1 Flavobacteriales bacterium
TGTCCCTGAGAACAACATGTCCCCAAGCTTCTCGCGGAGCTAAGGAGTCTAGCGGCAAAACCAAACTATCCCCTTGCAGAAACACACCATCTTGCCGGACCCAAGCGGTGCTACTTCCCAAGGTCCCTCCAAACCAACCAGAACGCGTGTATCCATTGTAAAGCCCTCGATCGCAGTGCATTTCTAATGATGAATCTTTAGAATGAACGATGGATTTACCTAAAAACTCAATGCTTTCTTCAGATTGCAATAAGTGCAAGGAATCGGATAGAATTCGATCTTGGGCGTCGACGATAGACACCTCACCTCCAAGCATGAAAATCGCGAGGGCTTCCACCCATTTTCCCTGTTGAAAATCAATGCGAGTGCCCTCCTGAAGTAGCACACCTCCTTGGTCAAAATCAACCGTTCGTTGCTCCATGTTGTATTGCAATTTTGGAGCTAAAACTTCCCCGAGGCCGCCTTTCATTGCAACTTCCTCCGCACTTCGAGACCATGCCTCAATGATTTGAAGGGTAGGATTCATTTGCATAACATCAGCGGTCATCGTGTTCTCCGCATCTTCCATCCGCACCCTTCCCATCGTTTTGAACCGCCCATCATCATAACGCCAAGCGCTATCGCAGTGGAGATAAACATCCTTGAATAGCAAGGTGACATCACCCACAAGTCGCTGAACATCAGGATGTAAAACGTCCCTCAAAATCACATCCGCCTTTAATATCTTCACTCGCGGTGCCTGTCGCTCCGAATCCTGGGACGTTTGACCTAAAGCTAAAAAAGGCAGCACAAGTGCCAACAAAATCAGCAGGAGTGGCCCTTTCAAGCCATGAGTGATAAAAATATTGAATTTCATCTGCCTGCAAGTTCCATCGAAATAATTGGATTCCTACCTTTGTACTCCTTCTCAGGACTGCGGGTGTGGTGAAATTGGTAGACACGCTAGATTTAGGATCTAGTGCCGCAAGGTGTGTGGGTTCGAGTCCCTCCACCCGCACAGCCTGAGAAGAAGCAACATACAATCACGGAATCAAGAACGAATTTCAGTGCAGATTCGTACCTGACCAATCCCCACTGAACCATGCAAATCAACCGGAACAACATCGATGATTTGACCGCTACTTTGACCGTTACGGTTGAACCCAGTGACTATGAAACTCGCGTTGACAAGATCTTGAAGGATTATCGCAAGCAGTCGCAAATTCCTGGATTTCGAAAAGGAAAAGCGCCGATGGCTATGATTCGAAAGCAATATGCCACTCCCATTCTTGCGGATGAGATGAATAAGATCATTTCTGAGCATTTGGGCCAATATATTCAAGCAGAAAAGCTCGAGATTCTCGGCAATCCCATTCCGCAGACAAATACCGAGTCTTCAGGAGATTGGGAAAAGCCCAGCTCATTCACCTTTGCTTATGAAATTGGTTTAGCCCCTACCATTGATTTGACCTTTGGCAGAAGTGCAAAGTTCCCACGTCATATCATCAAAGTGGACAAGAAGGCGATTGAAGCGAGTGTGACCGATCACAAACGCCGACATGGTGCCATCAGCGAGCCGGAAGAGGCCAATGCCACTGATTTACTCATGGGCGCCTTTACCGAGCTAGGTCCAGACAGCATTCCTGTGGTAGACGGCATTGCAAATGACTCCAACATCGCTTTGGAGCACTTGGATGATCGAAAAACCAAGAAAAAACTTTTCGGTGCGAAGGTGGGAGACACCTTCGTGGTTGACCCGCACAAAGTCTCACACAACCACGATGACTTGGGGAAATTGCTCGGGATCACCCATGAACAAGCTCATGACATAAAAAGCATGTTCTCGTTTGAGGTCAAGGAAGTCAAACGGCTCGCGCCCCATGACAACGACCAAGCTCTTTGGGACAAAGTCTTGGGCAAAGACGTCGTGAGTTCTGAAAAGGATTTCCGCGAAAAAGTATCCGATGAACTGAGGCTACAATTCGATCGAGATGCTGAGTTTGTTTTCCGCCGTCGTTTTGCGGTGGATCTCATTGATCATATGAAAATTCAGATGCCCGATGCTTTCTTGAAGCGGTGGATTCAAATGTCCAATGAGAAACCACTTTCGGACGAGCAATTGGAAAAGGAATATCCCAATTACGCTGAATCCATGCGTTGGCAGTTATTGCAACAGGCGGTCATGAAGGATACCGACATGCGTGTTTCCACCGAAGAATTAGAAGAGGAAGCAAAACGCGTCATCGGTGCTCAGTATGCTCAATACGGGATGCCTCTGGAAGGAGAGATGTTGGACAACTTTGCGAAAAACGCACTGGCCAACGAAGAAGAGCGTCGTCGCATCGCTGACCTCATCATTGAACGCAAGGTCGTCGACAACCTCAAGACCCGAGTCAATATCAAAGAAAAGCAGGTGAGCTACGAAGATTTCGCGAAGCTTGCTGCTGCTGTTCGCTGATGAATAATCCCGTTTTCTGGGTTTCTCAAGAGATTTGAAAGATCGCTGTGAATTTAACCGTGTACAAAATCCAAAAGTCTTTGGATAAAGTCACCGTTAGGTGAGGCTTTTGCAGTGTAATTTTGGAACATGACAGACCGCAATGAATTCCTGAAGTACGCAGCCCAAGACCGCGGACTCAGTAGCCAAACCGTGAGGGATTACATTTCTTTCGCCTATGGTGCCGACAACATGACCCGTACCGTAATTGAAGAGCGTCAAATGCCGTTTCGTGAGGTAGACGTCTTTTCACGATTGATGGCCGATCGGATTATCTTTTTGGGAACTGCAATCGATGATTACATCGCCAATATCGTCCAAGCACAGCTTCTCTTTTTAGAAAGTACAGACCCTACTAAGGACATCCAGATTTACATCAACTCTCCCGGAGGGTCGGTCTATGCTGGGCTGGGGATTTACGACACCATGCAGTATATCCGTCCCGATGTCGCGACCATTTGCACAGGCATGGCGGCATCGATGGGCGCAGTGTTGTTATGTTCTGGAGCTGCTGGAAAACGTACAGGATTGAAGCACAGCCGGGTTATGATTCACCAGCCACTTGGAGGGGCCAGTGGTCAGGCATCCGACATTGAGATCACAGCCAGAGAAATTCAGAAGCTGAAAAAAGAACTTTACGACATCATTGCAAGCCATTCGGGACAAACGTCCAAAAAGGTTTGGAACGATTCTGACCGAGACTACTGGATGATTGCCGCCGAAGCAAAGGAATACGGCATGATCGACGAAGTTCTTGAGCGCAAATAATGCAGCCCACATTCTTTTCGAATCATCATGAGTGAACAGCCTATTAACTGCTCTTTTTGTGGCAGAAGCAAAGACGATGTTACCGTTCTAATAGCAGGGGTTACAGGCCATATCTGTGACCATTGTATTGAACAGGCAGAGAGCATCATTCGTGAGGAGCGTGTACAACAATCCACCGCACCCGATCTCAAACTAAAGCTGCCAGCTGAAATCAAGCAGCACCTCGATGAGTACATCATCGGACAAGACGATGCAAAGCGAACCATTAGCGTAGCCGTATACAACCACTACAAACGGTTGTCCTATACTCCCACAGGAGATGATGTGGAGATTGACAAGGCCAACGTAATCATGATTGGTCAAACAGGCACCGGAAAAACGTTGATTGCGCGTTCTATAGCGCGCATGCTTGAGGTGCCTTTCTGCATTGCTGATGCAACTGTTTTGACAGAAGCCGGCTACGTTGGTGAAGACGTCGAAAGTGTTCTTTCCCGTCTGCTTCAGAGCGCCGATTTTGATGTAGAGCGTGCCGAACGCGGCATTGTGTTTATTGACGAAATCGACAAGATTGCACGCAAAAGTGACAATCCATCCATCACTCGCGACGTGAGCGGTGAGGGGGTTCAACAAGCCCTTTTAAAATTACTCGAAGGCGCAGAAGTCAGCGTTCCACCGCAAGGGGGACGCAAGCATCCTGAACAAAAGCTTATCAGCATCAACACCAAAAATATTCTGTTCATTTGTGGCGGGGCGTTTTCTGGAATAGAACAAATCATCGAACGCCGGATCAAGCGCTCGTCGATGGGGTATCAGCAAGACGGGATTTCGATTGAATCTGATGAAATCCTTCAATTTGTCGCCCCGGTAGACTTGAGAAGCTTCGGTTTAATCCCTGAATTGATTGGTCGATTTCCGGTCATTACGTACTTGCAAGAGTTAAGTCCTGAGGCATTGCGACGCATTTTAGTTGAGCCCAAAAATGCTCTTTGCAAACAGTACATCCGGCTCTTCGAAATGGATGATATTGAATTGAAATTTGAAGGCTCTGGACTTGATTACATGGTAGAAAAAGCTGTGGAATTCAAATTGGGAGCACGGGGATTGCGAAGTATCATGGAGGCCATTTTGAATGACGCGATGTTCGAAATGCCTGGAACTGAAAACAAAACGTTGACGGTCAACCGCGCTTATGCGGAAAGCCGGTTCGACCAAGACACCCAAACTGGCCTTAAGGTGGCCTGACCATTCACATGGCCAGGAAGGAAACACCCCTGATGCAGCAATACAACCGGGTAAAGACTAAATACCCGGACACCTTGCTGCTCTTTCGAGTGGGTGATTTCTATGAAACGTTTGGAGAAGATGCGATTACCGCATCCGGCGTACTCAACATCGTCTTAACCAAAAGGGGAAACGGCAGTGCTTCGGAAATCGAACTTGCAGGGTTTCCTTACCATTCCTTGGACAATTACTTACCGCGATTGGTCCGTGCAGGGCACCGTGTTGCCGTGTGCGACCAGATTGAAGACCCCAAGCAAGCGGTTGGGCTTGTCAAACGCGGTGTCACAGAACTGGTAACACCCGGGGTCTCTTACCATGATCAAGTTCTCCAATCATCGAGCAACAACTATTTGGCCGCAATTCACTGGTCCAAAAAGGGGTGTGGCGTTGCTATGCTTGATATTTCGACCGGAGATTTCAGCGCAGCCGAAGGGTCAGTCGATTTAATTGAAAGACTTCTTCGCGTCCATCAGCCCTCTGAATTGCTCTGCTCTAAACCCCTCGAATCAGAAATACGAAATCGATTCGGTGCGGATTGGCATCTCACCCGATTAGATGATTGGGTTTTTAAACAGGATTATGCGGTTGAACGCATCCACAATCAGTTTGAAAGCGGTTCCTTAAAAGGGTTTGGCTTGGCGAACTCAACACATGCAACCATCGCGGCTGGCGCCATTCTGCATTACCTCGAGCACGCACAACATGACCGCCCCAAACATGTGCGTCACATCCGGAAACTGACTGAAGATGGAACCCTTTGGCTCGATCGGTTTACCATCCGGAATTTAGAAATCCTCCAACCTTCGCACGAGGATGGTATGTCCTTAGTAAAAACGATGGACCGCACCGGGTCTCCAATGGGAGCTCGCTGTCTCCGCCGTTGGCTCGTTATGCCCCTCACCGACGTTTCTGCCATCGAACAACGTCACGAGGCCGTCGATGTTCTTTTACAAGAAGAGGAAATGCGGAGAGCGATCAAAGGCTACTTGTCTTCCATGGGAGACCTAGAAAGACTGGCATCTAAGGCGAGTTCTGGCCGCATCAATCCACGTGAAATGGTGCAACTGAGGCATGGACTTCGAAGCACACATGCCATTGCCGCCATTACAGAAGGACAAGAGTCACTCATCTCTTACTTGGAGCGTCTGACACCGTGTGATGCACTGCTTCGACGATTGGAAGACGAATTGGAAGACGAGGCGCCTTTGTCTGTGAGCAAAGGAGCCGTGATCAAGCCGGGGGTCAATGAAGAGCTCGACGATCTGCGAAGATTGAAATACGACGCGAAAAGTGCATTGGATGCCATCTGCGACCGGGAGACAAAGCGAACAGGAATCTCATCGCTTAAAATTGACTACAACCACGTATTCGGATACTACCTCGAAGTTCGGAACACCCACAAAGACAAAGTCCCTGAGGAGTGGATTCGCAAACAGACCTTAACCCAAGCTGAACGGTACATCACGGAAGAGCTTAAAGAACTCGAAACACGCATTTTAGATGCGCAAGAGCGCTCGGGACGGCTTGAGCAATCGTGTTACGAAAAGCTTGTCCATGCCGTCGGAGAAGACATTGCAGCATTGCAAGAAAACGCCCTCATCATGGGGCAACTGGATGTCCTTTCAAGCTTGGCGGAATTAGCCGACTCAGGCAGCTATGTGCGTCCAAGAATGCATTTAGAGCACGGAATTCGCATTGCGCAAGGAAGACATCCGGTGATCGAACGTTCCCTTCCTCCTGGTGAATCGTACATCGCTAACGATGTCACGCTAGACAGTGAGCATGCGCAAATCCTCATGATTACAGGACCCAACATGGCTGGTAAATCTGCCCTGTTGCGTCAAACAGCTATCATTAGCTTGATGGCACAGATGGGGTCATTTGTACCCGCTGCTTCTGCCGATTTGGGTGTGCTCGACCGGATTTTTACCCGCGTGGGCGCATCCGATAATATTTCTTCAGGAGAATCCACCTTCATGGTGGAGATGAATGAAACGGCTTCAATTCTCAATAATCTGACTTCCCGGAGTTTGATTCTATTGGATGAGATTGGACGAGGTACAAGTACCTATGACGGGGTAAGTATCGCTTGGGCCATCGCTGAATTTCTTCATCAAAATCCCAACACGCGCCCACTAACCTTGTTCGCTACCCATTACCACGAGTTGAATGCGATGCAAGATCGTTTTCCTCGCATTCGAAATTTTAATGTGAGCGTTCGCGAGGTCAATCAACAAATCGTTTTCTTAAGAAAGCTGGTCGCTGGAGGAAGCAACCATTCCTTTGGAATTCATGTCGCCAAGTTAGCGGGCATGCCCAAGTCCATTGTACGCCGGTCTGAAGAAGTACTTCGAGAACTCGAAATCCGCCGAGCCGACTGGGACCAATCCACACAGACAGCTTCAGGACCAAAGGTTCAGCATGTCTCAATGCCGACGGCCTCCGATGTACAATTGAGCTTTTTCCAACTTGACGACCCTGTTTTGGAACAAGTAAGAGAGCAGATTTTGGATTTAAATATTGATACGTTGACTCCATTGGATGCATTGCTCAAGTTGCATGAGATCAAGAAAGCCGTAAGTGGAGCGAGTAAACCCAATGAAGGGCTTGTTTGAATCACAGCCATGAATTCAAGAGATCAATTGACCGGCAGAATCATTGCTGGTGGTGACCAAACGCCCTTAGATGACCATTCGAGTAAGTGCATTCTTTCCAGAGGCTGCGACCCTGAAATGGGCCGACGCGCCATGGAGTTCTTGCCCCCACTGTTGGGAAACCCTAAGATGATATCCGTTACCAATGACGATGATTTCATCATGGAATTACAGCGAAAAGAGTGGGCCGTGGTTCTCTTTGCCCCTGGAGCTTGCCGCTATGACGCGATTGAAGCTCCCATTCCAGGAAGCAGTGCATTAACGCAAGGGTGGCGACTCGAAGACTATCGAAAGTTGGTCAGGAAACACCAGGGTGAAAAGATCCAAATTGTTGAAACCACCGATGAAGGTGAAATCGTCCCTCGCTTGTTACAAGCCCTAGGAAATATCACGTAACAACGTGATCGCTTGTGCACATTCCGTTAGAGTGTCGCCAACAATAAGTCCAAGTCCTTGTAAGGTAGTTTGGATTCTAAGGCCAACCCCGGATGGGTCAAATTGCCATTGAACATATACACCCCCGATCGCGCCAGTCGATTTTGCTTGACTGAAGCCTCAACACCGCCGTCTGCTGCAAATTCAAGCAACAAAGGGGCCATTATGTTACTCAGTGCCTTCGAAGCGGTTCTACTCACCCTTGAAGGGATGTTGGGAACACAGTAATGAATCACGTCCATTTCAATGTAGGTAGGACGCTCATGCGACGTAATGCGACTTGACTCAAAACAACCTCCTCGGTCAATGGTCACATCGACCACGACAGTTCCTTTTTGCATTCCAGCCACCATGGGTTCAGAAACGACCATGGGACTGCGTTGGCCTGTTCCTCGAATAGCTCCAATCGCAACATCTGCTGTCCGCAACGCTTCACTCAAGACTGAAGGCTGAAGTGTTGAGGTCCACAACCGTTGTCCGAGCGCATTTTGAAGCCGAATCAGTCGGTTGGGGCTGTTGTCAAATAGTTTCACGGTCGCCCCCAAGCCCAGCGCAGCTCGCGCAGCAAATTCACCCACAGTTCCTGCTCCAATGATAACCACTTCCGTAGGGGACACCCCGGAAACTCCGCCAAATAAAGTCCCCCTGCCATGCGGCCCTGCAAGCAATTCACCCGCCATTAAAACTGCCGAATTTCCAGCGATTTCGCCCATCGCGCGAACCAAGGGAAAGATGCCGTTTTCATTTTGGATAAAGTCCCATGCAATGGCCGTAATCTTCTTCGCCGCCAATGCCGCCAACAAGCCTGTTGGCTGAACAGTCCATTGCAAGGCACTGATCAATGTCTGACGCATTCCCATTAGTTCAACCTCCTCCATGGTTGGCGGTTCAACTTTGAGTACCATCGCTGTCTGGAAAGCCTGACGGCGATCGTAGACAATGCGCGCTCCTGACTCACTGTAATCCGAATCCGAGTAATGCGCCTGCTCTCCAGCTCCAGCTTCGATCAACACCTGATGGCCTCTCGCCACCAACAGGGCAACCGCCTCAGGGACCAATGCCACTCGTTTTTCCTGCAAACTCTCTTCCTTGGGAATCCCAATGACAAGTTCGCTTGATTTTGACGCGATTTGCAACACTTCTTCCTGAGGGAGAAGAGCTGCTTCACGTGCCAGAGATTGGATGCCTTTACTTTTTTCGTTCATGTCCGGTTGTCAAAGTACTAAATCCAACGCTATGATGCATGCACTTGCCAAAGAATCACTCTACGACCAAGAGAATTTAATGTGTCTTCCGTGAGAAACTCAAGGAGAAAAGCGTCCGGAGGCATAAGGCCTGGCGCCCTTTCTGGCCATTCCACTAAATTCAACGCATTCGCTTCAAAATATTCGGAAAGCCCCAAATCCCAAGCCTCTTCTTCTCCGCTTAAACGATATAAATCGTGATGAAAGATGGGCCATTCTCCAGCCTTGTAAGCATTGACTATTCCAAATGTAGCACTTGCGGTTTCGCCATCCACGCCCCAGAGTTGACACAACGCGTTGACCAACGTGGTCTTGCCTGATCCCATAGGTCCATGAAGAGCAACAACCCCCGAATAACCTCCATGAGCTTGGGGTCTAAGCACCTCTTTGAACACCGCGTTTAGACGCACAGCCAAGTCATCTATACCGTCAAGCGAATACCAGCCTGAGTCAAAAATTCTTTGTTGTTTTTTGGATACGCTCATAAGGATTCAACAGGATCCAATTCGACCCATGGAATGATCACTTCCGCTAACGAAATACCACCGTGCTGAAACGTGTCTTTGAAATTCTGGGCAAAATGATGGTAGTTATTGGGGTAAACTAAAAAGTCATCTTCACGCGCAAAAATATACGACGAGCTGACCTGTGGCCGAGGCAATCCAAAAGCGAGTGGATCCCGAACTTCAAACACATCTGAAGTTTTATAACCTAAATTTTTCCCCACTTTGTAGCGCAGATTGGAATTGGTTTTTCGGTCACCCTTTACTTGGATGGGGTTGGACACGCGAACTGTTCCATGATCCGTGGTGATAATCACACGTGCGTTAAACTCCGCCATTTGGTCAAACAATTCCCGAAGCGCGCTGTGCTCAAACCACGAAAGCGTGAGCGAACGGTATGCTGCGTCGTCTTCTGCTAGTTCCTTGAGGACATCCATCTCTGTTCGTGCATGGGACAACATGTCCACGAAATTGTAAACGACTGCCGTGATGTCGTTCTCTTTAGTTCGATGGAATTGATCCACCAACTTTCTTCCTGCTGCCAGATTGGTCACTTTATGATAGCCAGACTTGCCCTTGAAATCAAGCCGCTTAAGCAGTTGATCAAAAAGCTGTGCTTCGTATTTGTTTTTGCTCCCCTCTTGATCTTCATCCACCCAAAATTCCGGATAAACCCGCGCTATTTCTGCTGGAGTCATTCCCGCAAACAAAGCATTGCGCGCATACTGAGTTGCCGTCGGCAACATGGAGAAATAGGGTTCCGTGCGAACAACCCTGAAGCGATCGAGTAACATCGGTTCGATCATTCTCCACTGATCCATCCGAAGATTGTCAATGACAACAAGATAAACCGGTCGATCTGATCCCGCGTCAGATAAAACCTGCGGCAATCTCTCGGTCAATAAACGATGTGACAAGGTCGGATGGTCGTCTCCCGGAGCAGCCATCCATTCTTCGTATGAAGTCTGATAGAACTTCGAAAACTGCCGGTCTGCGTCCTTGAATTGCATCTCCAAAACATCGCGCATCCCCGCATCATCGGACCGCTCAAGTTCCAATTTCCAGTGTACCAACCTTTCGTAAATCGCGGTCCAATCAGCTGCATCCAAACGGCCCATCATCTGCATGGACAACTCCCGAAACTCCCGCTGGTAATCGGCCATAGCCTTCTCGCTGACCAATCGTTTTTCATCCAAATTCTTCTTTACAGCAAGCAGGATCTGATTGGGATTCACTGGCTTGATCAAGTAATCACTGATCTTGGAACCAATGGCCTCTTCCATAATGTGCTCCTCCTCACTTTTTGTGATCATGATAACCGGCAAGTGCGGACGCTTTTCTTTGATGCGTTGCAATGTTTCTAAACCATTTAAGCCGGGCATCTGCTCATCTAGAAAAACCAGGTCAAAAATTTGTCCTGCAAGCAACTCAAGGGCCTCAACACCGCTGTTGACCGCTGTCACATGGAAACCCTTTCCTTCTAAAAAGAGCAGATGTGGCCGCAAGAGTTCAATCTCATCATCTGCCCATAAAATTCGTGGAGTTCGCTGCATCGTTTCAAAGTGTCTGTTCAAAGGTAAGTCCGACGTGGTCGCTACAAGTTATCTTGCGGCTATTCTCAACGCAGTTGCTGCCCATTTCTTATCTGGTCCGAAGATGCTGACTCACAACAAACACAAAATCCTCAATGATCCGGTTTACGGATTCATCACGATCCAGCATTCACTGACGTTTGATCTATTGGATCATCCGCACATGCAAAGGCTCCGTCGTATCTCGCAACTCGGGCTCTCACACCTCGTGTATCCTGGGGCTGTGCACAACCGATTTCATCATGCCATCGGAGCCATGCACTTGATGCAAGAAGCCATCTCGGTTTTGAAATCTAAAGGAGTGGCCATTAGCGAAGAAGAATCAGAGGGTGCCTGCGTAGCCATTTTGTTGCATGACATTGGTCACGGACCCTTTAGTCATGCACTAGAACATAGCATTGTGACAGGGGTCAACCACGAGGATATTTCCGTTCTTATCATGAACAGGCTCAACGAGGATATGCACGGCGCATTAGATACCGCCATCTCCATTTTCAATGATCACCATCCCAAGCACTTTCTGCATCAGCTGATTTCGTCTCAACTGGACATGGACCGGTTGGATTACTTGTCTCGAGATAGTTTCTATTCGGGTGTTGCTGAGGGCCGCGTTGGAAGTGAACGCATTATCAAAATGCTTTCTGTGGAAGATGGGCAATTGGTCGTTGAAGAAAAAGGCATTTATTCGATTGAGAAATTTGTCATGGCACGGCGACTGATGTACTGGCAAGTTTACTTGCACCGCACGGTACTTTGCGCCGAATTTATGCTGATGTCTGCGCTCAAACGGGCCAAGCATGTCGCACAAATCGACCCCCATTTATTCTCGACACCGGCCCTGCATATATTCTTGCACGAATCGCTAGATAAAGCTCGATTCATGGCTGACCCGAGCATTCTTGATCGCTTTTGTCAGCTTGATGACAGTGACATTCTTTGTGCTTTGAAAGCTTGGCAGGAACATTCTGACCCTATTCTGAGCGACTTGAGTCGCAGAATCATCAACAGGGACTTGTTTCAGATCGAGCTTCGGTCCCAAGGCTTCTCAAAAGACGAATTGGACATTCAACTTGAGCGTGTGGCAAAAGAATTTAAGCTCTCCACGGAAGACGCTAGTTACTATGTCATCAGCGAGCGCATTGACAATCGCATCTATGAGTCAGGCGGAATCAAGATCCAATTTAAAGATGGAAGCATTAAGGACTTTGGGGATGCATCAGATCATTGGAACAGGGAAAACCTAACCACTTTAGTGGTCAAATCTTTCCTCTGTTACCCCAAGAATCTCAAGCCTGTAAAGTCCTGATTGCTCGAGCAATCAAATAGCCAACTCTTCTCCGAGTTTATTGTAGAGGTGGTATTCCAACAATTCAAGTGAAGAATTTGATTCCACATGAATTTTCACATCATACTTTCTTTGCCAATTGCGCAATATCGATTTGATCCACCCTTGTTTGATGTAGGACTCTACCATTGGATGTAGCATGATCGTCAACCGACGATGTCCTTCTCCTTCAACGAGGTAACTGATGCTATTTTCGATCGTGTCCGTCACAAGAATTGAAGACTGAACGGCACCCGTGCCTGAGCATGTTGGGCATTTTTCCGAAGTCTTAATCGTCGCTACTGGACGAACTCTTTGTCGCGTCATCTCAACCACACCAAATCGACTAGGGGCCAGAATGTTGTGCTTCGCTTTATCAGCTTGCATTGCGTCCTTAAGCGCATCGGTCAGTTGCTTGTTGTGCTCTCGCTTCGCCATATCGATGAAATCGATACAGATGATACCACCCATGTCGCGCAACCTCAAAATGCGCGCAATTTCATTAACGCATTCCAGATTGGTCTGAAACGCATTCTCTTCTTGATCTTTCGCTCCAGCTTTCCGCCCGCCACTATTCACGTCAATTACGTGCATGGCTTCTGTTTGCTCAACAATCAAATAGGCACCGCTCTTCAAATTGACTTGAGTACTAAACGCCGCCTTAATCTGGCGATGAATGGAAAGCGTATTGAATAAATCCTTGTCCTTACTCACACTCACGACTCCTTCTTTGTCAGGAGCGATGGCGTGCAGATATGTCTTTACTTCATCAGCAAGTATCGCATCGTTCACACGGATGCTCGTGCAATCTGATGTTAACACATCCCGCAATACAGCGCTGGTTTTGTTCAACTCCCCTAAAACGCGTTTACCTGGCTTGGCATTTTTCAATCGCTTGTGCAGCTCTGCCCAACGATTCACCAAGTCTTCCAAATCCGTGTGCAAGTCAGCGGCACCTTTTTCTTCGGCCACTGTACGCACAATGATTCCAAAGCCAGGAGGCCGGATACTCTGCATCAGTCGCTTCAGTCGGGTACGTTCCTTCTCCCCCTTAATTCTACCTGAAAGAGAAACCTTTTCGCTAAACGGAACCAAAACCAAATAACGGCCCGGCAGAGTCACCTCCGCTGTTAATCGTGGCCCCTTGGAGCTAATCGGCTCTTTCGAAACTTGAACCATGACCAATTGGGAAGAAGACACTTCGTCTTTGATCTTCCCTCTTTTGTCAATATCCGCTTCCCGCTTGAAATTTCCTAAATCTGCAACAGGCTCTTTCCCTTGCATCACGCGCTTCACATACTGTTGTTGAGTCCGGTAATACGGTCCCAAGTCCAAGTAATGTAAAAAAGCATCCCGTTCGTGTCCTACGTCTACAAAAGCCGCGTTCAAACTAGGCAATACTTTCCTGACACGGCCGAGAAATATATCTCCAACCGCAAACCCATTGCTGCCTTGATCACGATGTAACTCAACGAGTTGACCATCTTCCATCAAGGCAATCTCCACCTCACCTGAGATGGAATTGATAACCAATTCTTTGCTCACGCAGGAACTGGATGAAACGCAAGGAAGCGCCCCATTCGGGTGAGCACTAAGTACTCACCCGAATGAATCACTTCTTCTTGTGCCGATTTTTGCGCAATCTTTTCTTCCGCTTGTGCGTCGACATCTTATGACGCTTCCGTTTTTTACCGCTTGGCATGATCTTAAATTTATTCGTTTGTTCCAGAGGAATCTCCGGATTCTAATCGTGTGATAAAGTCCAAAACTCGGGCAGAGATGATCGTATCCGGGGCATAAGGTAAGTATTGCTGGTAACGAATCACAGC
>JAPKAW010000029.1 GCA_028825055.1 Flavobacteriales bacterium
CGAATGGCAGATTTGTGGTCCGGA
The DNA here is from genome assembly GCA_028825055.1 of Flavobacteriales bacterium. Classification (GTDB taxonomy): domain Bacteria; phylum Bacteroidota; class Bacteroidia; order Flavobacteriales_D; family Sanyastnellaceae; genus UA16. The sequence continues at coordinate 25 of JAPKAW010000029.1, forward strand.
GCTGGGGTTGTTCCCGTGTTTAGAACGACATGGCCTAATCCAGCATGCAAAGCTGCTTTTAGGCCGTTCTCAAGACCTTCATTGGTTTCGGTTCCAGGATCACAAAAATCGGCTTGTCCGTCGATCCAGCTTGTGGAAATGGCACTGCCTTCTTGTTCCCAAATGTGAGCGTCTGCCGGCGGCTTGATATGCTCTGATACTTCAGCGATTTTACCCGATCGGATCAGAACGTCACACACGGAATTGTGGTGCGGTCCATCGGTGTCAATAATCCTAACGGATTTCAGGAGGATCGTTTCCATGAGCGTAACAAAAATGATTCTACAAATAAGGCAAATAGGGCGATGTACATAAAGAGGAACCACACGGGGTTTCCTTTTTCCAATTGGTTAATGGCGTCAGATAAAGCGGCAGCAGAAGCCTGCACCACATCCACATGAGACCAGTTCCATTCGGTCCACTGGGCTTGAAAGTCTAGCACTGAGAAAGCCCGGTGGTCAGACTCTATTCGGTTTTGATTGATTCCGAAAAGGGCGATGTTTCTCGCTCCAAAATTGACTCGATAATGTCCGGGATCGAGGTTGAGATTGCCGATTTGAATGGACGTCCTACCCTGAATGACACGTGTTTCAGGAAGCCAATTTGGTTCATTTGAAATGGTCTGGTCAATCGTGGGTGCTGTCGCGATCGGTCCGCTCAAGGATACAGACTCGATATCGTCGGGTTCGGCTGCTACATTGATAGGACTTTTTTGTCCAATGATCCCCCACATGACCGGAGTAGCTTTGGATTGCTCTGCCATTCGAAGCAATAGAGGCACCCACAGAGCGTGTCGCGTCACGTTAGAGCAGGACGGCTCTGGACTAGTAGCTAAGAAGTACACCGTGCCTTTGCCATGGGGCAACCGAGAGAAAAATGAATGGCCGAGAAGCGTTGTGGCCAAAACTTCTTCACGAGCAGAGGTCTCGCGATGCCACAATTCGCTAATGGTAGGAAGGTTGAGTCGTTCCGGCTGGGAATCAAAGACACCGGTGAAAAAGGGGTGGCTCGTTTGCAGCGTTGAAACACGGTCAGAAACTGAAATCCAAGATCCAGTGCTTCGACCATCGAAAGCCTGGAAAAATTGAGGGTCTGATGATTGTCGGTCGGGCATGTAGCAAACAGATCCGCCTCGGTCTACAAAGCTGGCGAGTGTCTGGATTAATCCAGAAGAAGGAGACGATACACCAGAGACGAGAACCAAATGTTCACCTTCAAGCTCACGAGGGGACCATGTCGTGACGGTGCGGAGTCGATAGAGGTTGTCTGCTGATTGGAATACACGTTCAATGGATTGCGATGCTTCACTGTTGGCGTCATCGGTGATGTGTAGAATGTGAATTTCATCACGTACATCGTACCCGAAATACAGGTCGTCATCGAATTGAATGGGCGCATCTTCAATGGTGATGCGTCCACGATGCAATCCGGCCAATCCATGCGTAAAGCGCAATGCAGTATCGGTAGGAAGGCCGGGTAGGAGATGGAAGGTTCCGGCTCCCACACGTTCTCCTTGAATATTCAAATGCATGGGGATGCCTTCCACAGGTTGCCGGGCATTGTGTTGCAGTCGGATGCGCAACGAGGCGGGACGCCCTGCGATTTGAAGCGGTTCTTCAAACCAGATGGAGTCGATCCAAATGTTGGGGGATGTGCTTGCAAACTCTGGGATAAAATGCCATTGGGCATTCGTGTCTGCAGCCGTTGACTCTGCCGTAAAGCGGTGCGTAGACTCCTGCAGGTCAGAAAACAAGTACCCCACGCGTTTGCGCAACGGTTCTTTTTCCAGTTGAGCTCCCATACGCTTCATGATGGCTTCGACTGGGCGGACAATGGGGCTCGTTTTGATTTCTGCCAAGCGCTCCATTGCCTGCTTCTGCGTCAAGAAAATCTGATCGCGACCAGAAAATTCGTTGGATACAATTTGAAAACGGTCGGTGGCTTCGAATTGCTCCACGACAACTGCGGCCTTGTTTTTTGCTGATTGCAACAATTGACCATCTTCTCCGATGGCTTGCATCGAAAAACTGTTGTCAACGTAGATGGAAATGGCGTGCCCGGCAATGGTGTCATTTTCATCTCCTGCAGAGCCCTCTGGGGGGAAGAATGGTTGAGCGAAGGCGAGGATGATCGCCGATAAGGCGAGGAGACGTAGCAATAAAATGATCCAATGTCGGATCTTCTGCATCGCCTTGGTTTCCTTCTTGACCTCATTCAAAAATGCCACCTGTGAAAAGGCGATTTTTCTAAATCGGCGAAAATGAAGGAGGTGAACTGCTATTGGAATAGCGAGTGAACTTAGAGCCCAAAGTATTTCTGGATGCACAAATTCCATTCCGTGCAAATTTAGCTCCAATTTTGCCGCCCATGGCAGCTACATTTCAGGAGAGTCAAAAGAATCCACATAAAGCAATGCAATTGAAGCAAGATCTTCCAGAATCCATGAGGATATTTTTGCTTGAAAAGGCTGCAGAGTATGAAAGTCGGAGCTTTATAGAGAACGATCCAATTGCCATACCACATCGCTATTCTAATCCGGAAGACATTGAATTGGCTGGGTTTCTGACGGCCTCTTTGGCGTGGGGAAATCGCAAGTCCATCCTTAAAAGTGCCGATTCGTTAATGGGACGAATGGATCACGAGCCGGCCGCTTTTTTGCGCGAAGCTTCTCCAGACGAATTGCGGGATGCCACAAAAGGTTTTGTCCACAGGACATTCCAAGACCGAGATGCCACCTTGTTTTTTGTTGCACTCCGCGGTATTTTGAAGCGTTATGGACGATTGGAAAGTGTATTTGTCGAAGGGCATCGTTTGGCAGCGGACACGACGGTCAGTCCAATGGCTGCTGCAATTGGGCATTTTCATCAGGTCTTTTTTGACATCGCTGCGGAGGCAGGTTGGCCTGCAGACCGTACCCGAAAACATGTTGCTCAGCCACAAAAAGGTTCAGCTGCAAAGCGGATCAATATGTTCACCCGTTGGATGGTTCGTCCAGCAACACGCGGCGTCGATTTCGGTATTTGGAAGGGGATATCTCCAGCAGATCTCATGATTCCATTGGATGTCCATACCGGAAATGTGGCTAGAAAACTGGGCTTGATTGACCGCAAGGCCAACGATTGGAAGACGGTGGAATTGATGATGCATGCCTTAAGACAAGTGGACCCGGAAGATCCCGTGAGAATGGATTTTGCTCTTTTTGGTCTTGGAGCCATTGAAGGGTTTTGAAGGACTGTGCTTAACGTCGAAATTGCCTGTTCATGTCGAACTCCAAACATCCAAGCATTCGATTGACCGGTGACGGGTCTCCTACAGTTCAGTTGCCCGATAGTGAAGTAACGTACCACAGTATTCATGGTGCGTTGACAGAAGCCAAGCATGTTTATATAGAACAGGGCATTGATTCCCTTGACGTCCCAAAGAATAGAGCAATTCACGTGCTTGAAGTGGGCTTTGGTACAGGACTAAATGCCGCTCTCGCCATGCTTTGGGCCAGAGACCATGACCGCACGGTTCATTACCGTGGTTTGGAGCCATATCCTTTGCTAGCTTCTTTTTGGGATGACTATCCATGGGCGAAATGGCCCTTCGACGTGTCAACCTGCATGAAACGACTTCACGCGGTGGACGTGAATACGACCGAGACATTTTTTGAGAAAAGCACCTTCAGACTGGAAAATAAAGGTGTCGAGGACGATTTGAATTCTGAGGATCTTTATGATGTGGTTTTTTACGATGCATTTGCGCCATCTTACCAGCCTGAACTCTGGAATCGGCAGCTTTTTCGGAAATTGAGGGAATCCGTACGTCCAGGAGGTATTCTCGTCACGTACTGTGCAAAGGGCTTCGTCCGACGCAATTTGATGGCGGCTGGATGGGATGTCTTGGCGATCCCAGGATCTCCGGGTAAAAAGGAGATGCTGCGCGGAGTCAATCATCCTGTGAGTCGTTTCAACGTTCGTGTCTATGGAGTGATTCTGGATGCAGCAGGGGATCGTATTTTGGTATGCAATGAACGCCTCTCAGACGGAAGTCATGCCCAGAAATTCCCAGGAGGAGGAGTGGAGTTGGGCGAGGGTATTCTGGATGCTTGGTGGCGGGAAGTTCAAGAGGAATTGGGATGCCGGCCAGTCATGCAAAGCGCGGAGCTCTTTCATTCTGCAGAGCCGTTTGTCAGAAGTGCTTTTCGAAAGGAGGAACAAGTCATCGCCCTCTATTATCTGTTTCAGATGCATTCGGATGAGGGCAACATTTGGACAGAGGAGCCAGCCAACAGTCCAGGTGGAGAGCTGGGTGTGAAAGTCAGTTGGAAATGCTGGAAATCATTGGATTATCGAACGTTTCGGTTTTTAACCGATCAAACGGCAGTTCAAAAACTGCAAAAGTTCGACGGCCGAATCAGCCAATAAAACCAAGCCGTTGGCTCACGCAATTGTCGACGCGTTCATATAAATGGGCTGGCGACAGAGTTCGCCAGCTCAATTCGCTCAGTTCTCCTCCGAGAACGAAATAACTATCTAGATCAATGGTCTGCATATCCGCAACCACATGCTCTCTGAAATTTAGCAATGCAATCCAACCATCGTCATCGGTAATTTCATCAAACCACTCTTCGTAGTAGCAATCGTCTCCGAAATGAAAGTTTAAGACATTCTCTCCGATGAGGATAAACCGATGAATGCCTTCAGCTTGCAGCACATCGACGACTTCGCGTTTCAGCTGCATAATGTCGTTGTAAAGACAATCGTTCCATTCACCAATGAATTCAAGGATAGCAAAGCGTTCTTCGTAATCAACAAACAAGATTTTGCAGAACAACGTTGGTGAATGGATGGTGTCCCACTGCGGGTGAATGAAGTAATTGTAAATCTTAGTCGAGTATTCAAATTCGCTGTATTCACGATCGAAAAAGGGACTTCTCGGATCCTCGCTTGCGATATAGTGATTGCGCCAAGCGTAATAGGGCTCAAGCGTGTGCATTGTCTTGAATTTGTTTGATGGCATCGCGCACGTTGCCCGTAAATTCCAATGCTCTTAGGGCTGCTTCATCCGATGCGCCGGTAGCATCCACGATCATTCTTTGCCCCCGCTCCATCAATTTGGCATTGGAAGGTTGCATGTCCACCATTCTAGAGCCTTGTACATGACCCAATTGGATCATGGCCACCGTCGTAATCATGTTGAGAAGCAGTTTAGTCGCAGTGCCTGCATTGAGTCGGGTGCTGCCTGTTACAAATTCACCTCCCGTGACGGCCACAAGGGCATGTTCGGCTTCTTGTTCGACTGCGCTGTTAGGATTGCAAGTGATGCACGCTGTGAGCAATCCAGCCGCTCGTGCTTCGTGCAATCCGCCAATGACATAAGGCGTTCGCCCAGAGGCAGCTATTCCGATGAGCGTGTCGCATGGATTGGGCTGGTAAGCGATAAGGTCTTGCCACGCAGCAGCGATGTTATCTTCAGCCCCTTCAACAGCGAGGCGCAAAGCACCGTCACCCCCTGCGATGAGTCCAATGACCCGATCGGTCGAAACACCAAATGTTGGTGGGCATTCACTGGCATCCATAACGCCTAATCTTCCGCTAGTTCCGGCTCCAATGTAAAAGAGACGTCCTCCTTGTTGCATGCGCGGGACCAGGGCTTCCATGAATTGATTCAAGGCAGGAATCGCTGTTTCAACACCGCGTTGAACGGCGACGTTATGCGCGTGCATTGATGCGGTCAATTCTGCGATGCTGCGCTGTTCCAAATCGGCCAATGGCCCCAGTTGTTCAGTAGGAGGAAGGTTGGAATTCACGGTGTTTAAGTTAAGAAAACAAGGTCAATCATTTCGATTGGTTCCACCAGTCCCATGCGGCTTGGGCCTGGTTAAATAGCATGTCCTTTCCATTGAGTACAGTCGCTCCTTGGGTCTTTGCACGGTGCAGGAAAAGCGTTTCGGTGGGATTGTAAATTAAATCAATCACGAGGTGTTCGTCGTTCAACCCATTCCATGGAAAAGGCAAGACATCCGATACATTGGGGACTGTACCAACCGGGGTGGCTTGTACGATCAATCCAAAAAACCGCACCGCTTCTGGTGTCAATTCGTCGAAGCGAATGGTACGAACTGAATGGTCTGGTTTTCGCGTTACATGCACGACTTCGATGCCCAGTGATTCGAGTACAAATCGCACAGCAGCAGCAGCACCGCCATTGCCTAAAATCAAAGCGCGATCATGCTTTGAGGTCAGAAAGGGACGGATGCTTTTGGCAAATCCAATGCCATCGGTATTGTGCCCCATCCATTTTCCGTCTTCCATAGGACGCAAAGCATTGACCGCTCCAATAGCGAGAGCCTCAGGAGTCAAAACATCCAAATGCGCCAGAATTGTTTGCTTGTAGGGTACCGTGACATTCAATCCCTTTAACGCTCCTTCGGGATGTCTGATTTGTGCTTCAGACCATGCGCTCCAATTGGCCAAATCAGACAATTCAAACAATGAGTAGGATGCATCTTCGATGCCTTCCTGAGCAAATTTTTGCGCAAAAAGTGCTTGTGAATAGGAATGTTGAAGCGATTTCCCAAGAAGACCGTATCGTCTCATTTCTTCGTTCTTGACATGGAACTTCCCAAGCGGCTCAAGCCTTTCACAACTAGAATACCCACGAGGACAAATCCAATATAGGGCAGCAAGGTGTCCGTAGATTCAGGCCAAGTATTGGTTTGAGACCAAGTTTCTCGACCGTCTGAGTGTGTGTAGAGCAGGCTCAGTGCTTTTTTCCAAGGCCAAAGTGCTTGCAATGAACCAAGCAGAAAACCAGTCAATAGAGCCAAGGTGTGAGCACGGGCTTTATCCAACAACTTTCGAAGCAACTTACTGAAGCCTAAAAGCCCCACGATGGCCCCTCCGGCAACGGCTCCGATACGCAATAAATCGAAATCTTTGAGCGCTCCGATTACAGCGCCGTATGCACCCAAAAGCAACAGGATGAAACTGCCTGAAATTCCAGGCAAGATCATCGCACAGGCTGCGATGGAGGCGCAAACGCCTAGAAATAAAGGCCCATTCGAACCCGCTGAAATGGGAAGAGATGTGATGGCCGCTGCAATGGCTGTTCCTAAAATAGCCATCCCAATATGGGAGGCTTTCCATCGACCGACGGTTTTTCCGACAAGAGGAACGGAAGTTGCAACGAGGCCAAAGAAGAAAGCAAAGAGTGCTTCTTTTTCATTGACCAAAAGGTGATGAAGTAGATTGGATAATAAAGCAACACTGGTCAAAACACCTCCTGCAAGTGCTGCGATAAAGGAGGCGTTTGCTTGCTTCCAAGTGGCTTTAAATCCATTTCGGAAGAGGTCTGATACCATACGCGGGTGCAGTTGGGCAATGGTGCCCAAGAGCTCATCATATATACCGGTAATTAGAGCCACCGTGCCTCCAGAGACTCCAGGAACCAAATCGGCTGCTCCCATAGCCATTCCTTTGAGCCAAATGAGTCCATAGTCACGTATAGATCGGGACGAGGACGTGCCGTTCATGCAACCTCGATTTGCGGGTCTACTGAATTGGCCCAAGCGGTGATGCCCCCTGTCAAACTATGTAAATTTGTAAAATCGTACTTGGTCATGAGCGCACTAACGATGGCAGCAGAACGAGCTCCTGAACGGCAGTAAATAATGACTGGCAAGTCACGCGGAATTTCATTTTGACGCGATAAGCAAAAGGCCATTGGAATGTGCATTGACCGTTCCAAATGACTCGTTTCAACTTCGTGTATTTCCCGAATGTCCAGTATGAAATGAGGTGCACTGTCTTTGACTAAAAGCGACAATTCATTTGCGGTCATTTGGGGTACTGCAGACATGATTAATCTTCTTCAACAGGCTCTGGAGCGAGTCGCTTGCCCTCAGCCAATTCTTCAGGGAGATACTCGAAAAAGGTATCTCCACGAAGTCCCAATCGCAAACATTCCAATGGAATCAAGTCATTCGGACCGATATTGCCCAAGTTGACATTGGCGCCAAACTGTTTAATGAACCAAACTTGCTGGGTTTTTTTTGGAGCTTCCCACAAGATGTTGTCCAAACTCACATTGGCAAGAATTCGGCGAATCAACTGAACGTGTGCACTACCATTCGGTCGGTAAATACCTACGGTACCACTTTCGCGAGCTTCTGCAATGACCTTCCAGCTTCCAGCTTCCAATTCGTTGCTCATCATCCGAATCCACTTTGCAGGACTGATGAGGATGCCTTCTTCTTTTGATCCCACTTCAGAAAGCACTTTGTAGTTTTTGCTCAGACGGGCAATCACTTCACACTTTTCATCATGCGGAATGACCATCGATCCGTCACTGACTTCAAGACATTCTATGCCCAAATTGTCGATGAACTTTAAATAGCCATCCAAGTCGTTTCGGACAAAAAACGCTTCAAACAAAGTGCCGCCGCAATACACCTCGACGCCATTGTCCCGGTACATCTTGACTTTTTCTTTAACACCGGGGGTGATCAAAGACGTTCCGAAACCCAATTTCAAAAAATCGATTAATTCGGAACCTGTTGCGACCAAGTCTTCGCCCTGTCGGATGCTGAGACCTTTGTCCATGACCATGGTAAGGCCATTTTCTCTAGGCATACTCGGACGGGAGGGTAGATGCTGCATGTTTTTATAATCAAGGTTTGTAGCGATCGAAACGATCAACAAAGCGCGCATCATTGGCAAGCGCTGGAATCAAATTCAATAAGTCTGTAGCTCCATCAAAATGATGGGTCAGTAGATGTTCAAGAAAGTCAAAGGCTTGTGCAAATTGTCCCAGGGCATATTGACTGATAAATTGACGGTACATAATTGGTACGGCATCAACGATATGGCTAAGTGCTTTTTCAGCCAGGACTAACGCTTCCTCATGCTTGAACCAAACCTGCATGTTGTCAACGCGTTCAAACCAAAGTTCTTCGTGGGTGGGCTCAAGAGCGAGTCCTCGTGCATACAATGTTTCAGCAAGCTCGTGATTGGATAGCTTCTTATTGGCTGTAGCAAGTAATAAATAGTAATCGGCGTGAACTGGCTCTAAGGCAATGGCCCGTTCGAATTGGGCACAGGCCTCTTGCAGGTTTCCCCGTATATCGGCTAGCACGCCAAGACCGATAAACGCGTCTGGAAAGGCGGGGTCTAGGACGAGGCTCGCCTTGTAATACTCGCTGGCTTCATCGAGCCGTCCGAGACGCTCCAAACATTCTCCCATGTAGCATTGGGTCGCTGGAGACACGTCTTCAAACTTGAGTGTTTCGTGGTAGGTTTCCAGCGCATCGGCGTATCGCTCCATGGAGACCAAGGCTTCCGCTTTTTGATGGTATGCAGGGCTAAACGCGTCTTCTATGGCAATGGCATAGTCATATGCGTCGATTGCTTTGGTATACAATCCACATTGTTGCAGTGCATTGCCTAAGCTATACCACGCAGCAAATGAATAAGGCTGCTCATTGAGATACTGCTCGTAGAAAGCAGCAGCATGCTTGAATTGACGCGTGCGTTCAAAACAAAAGGCAAGTTCATAAACCGCCGTTTCATTAAGTGGATCTTCAGCGAGGGCTTCTTTCAAATTTCGGATGGCCTCTTTCCAAGAACCGAGATTTTCAAACTCCAAGGCAATGTCAATCCGGATGTCCCGACGCGTATCGGTGTCAGCAAATAACAAAGCCTGTTCGTAGTGTTGAATGGCCAAGCGGTGCTCAGTCATGTGGCTGTATACGGACCCCAATGTCAGGTGCACTTCTTCGTTATGTGGCTCAATGGCGAGCAAATCTCGCAGAATGGGCACAGACTTCACAGGCTGGCCGTTGTTGGCTAAGATTTGAGCATGCCGCAATTTGAGATTGAGATGATTTGGATAGAGTTGAGCTGCGTATTGCAGTGCAGCCTTGGCTTTACGAGTTTCTCGGAACTCCATATAATGCTCAATGACCACCTCTAATTCGTCGACGTCAAAAAAGGATTGCTCTCCGCGTTTCACCATGTCTTCAAACCTTCGAATCAAGTCCAAAAGTGCTGGTTCATCTCTATATGATCGTCCTTCATCATTCATCACCTTCAAATTTACGCAGGGGAAGTCACAGGAGCGCGCTTTTAGGAGAAGGTTTTTTCACATAGGCATTCAAATTAGTCCACCATTTTTGCAATCGGGTTACTTTTGCGCCATGCTGATTACATCAATTTCAGGAATTCGAGGAACCATAGGAGGTTTGGCAGGGGAAGGGTTGAACCCCCCAGATGTCGTTCGTTTCGCTACTGGATATGGTCTTTGGGTCAAAGAGGTGGTGAAAAAAGAACAGCCTACAGTGGTGATCGGAAGGGACGCCCGTTTAAGTGGTCAAATGGTTAGAGACTGTCTTGTTGGAACGTTGAATGCGTTGGGCATTCACGTGATCGACCTCGGATTGAGCACAACTCCAACGGTTGAATTGGCCGTTACAGGAGAAAGTGCTGACGGTGGAATCATCTTGACAGCGAGCCACAATCCGAAACAATGGAATGCGCTGAAATTACTGGACGCTGCAGGAGAGTTTTTGTCTAGTGAGAGTGGTGAGCGTGTGCTTCAACTCTCGCGACAAGAGGTTCAGTATGCTGAAATCGATGCCATTGGAAAAACTACCCAGAACATCGATTGGATGGAGCGGCATGTGGACCATGCCTTGAGTTTGGAATTGGTGGATGTGGAAAGCATTCGAAAGGCGGGCTTAAAAATTGCGGTGGATGCTGTGAATTCAACAGGTGGAATCATCATTCCGCTTCTTTTGGAAGCCATGGGATGTGAAGTCGTGAAGGTTCATTGCGATCCGACGGGTGATTTCGCGCACAATCCAGAGCCGCTCCCTGATCACCTGACGGATTTGTGTGCCGCTGTGGTCGCCCAAGGCTGTGACCTTGGGATTAGTGTGGATCCTGATGTGGATCGATTGGCGTTTGTCAGTGAAGACGGTTCGTGGTTTGGAGAAGAATATACGCTAGTGGCTGTTGCCGATTTTATTTTGAAACGAACTCCGGGAAATACGGTGAGCAACATGAGTTCGACCCGCGCTTTGCGTCAAATTACGGAGCGCCATGGGGGGCAATACACTGCAAGTGCTGTGGGAGAAGTGAATGTCGTTGAAGCGATCCGGGCGACCAATGCGGTCATCGGTGGAGAGGGGAATGGCGGAATCATCTATCCGACTTCTCATTGCGGTCGCGATGCTGTTGTTGGAGCCGCGCTTTTCTTGACACATTTGGTTGATTCAAATCAAACAGCGTCTGCATTGAGGAAGCAATACCCTCAGTGGGTGATTTCAAAAGACAAATTGGAACTTCCCGATGCGGATGTGGACGCGGCTTTGAATCTACTGGTTGCTGCGCATCCTGATGCCGAAGTGAATACCTTAGATGGAGTGAAATTTGACTTGGCAGAAGGGTGGGTTCACTTGCGTCGATCCAACACGGAAGCGATTATTCGAGTTTATGCGGAGGCTGAAACACTCGAATCTGCGCAATCTCTTGGACGAAAGTTCAAAGAAGAACTGATGAATTATTTGCATTTAAAAAGCTGATTTACAAGTATTTATTGCCAAAAGGCATGCAGGCAGTGCGTTCTTTATTCTTACGCGAGGGTATTAAATGATTTGAATAGCGCATTTTTGCCCTTCTGATTGCTCACGAAATGTCCGTGTACCTTGATAATGCCGCCACCACTGCCGTGGCTCCTGAAGTATTGGAATCTATGATTCCGGTGCTACGTGATTCCTATGGAAACCCGTCATCGAGCCATGCTATTGGAAGGAAATCACGTGTGATTATTGAGCAAAATCGCAGAGCTATTGCCAGACATCTGCATTGTCATGCGAAGACGATCTATTTTACTTCAGGAGGAACTGAAGCTGATAATTTAGCTTTACGTTCGGCAGTTCGGGATTTAAAATGCAAACGAATCATCACGTCGGCAGCGGAGCACAGTGCGGTAATCAAAACTGCAGAATCGCTGGTTCGAAGTGACGGAATTGTTTTGGATTTGGTAAACCATTTTCCTGATGGAACAGTGGATTTAGAACATTTGACCACACTGTTGTCGGACGGTCCTAAGACACTAGTCAGTCTGATGCATGCAAACAACGAGGTGGGTGTGGTGCAGGATTTAGAACGGATTGGAACCTTGTGCAAGGCGCATGGCGCGCTTTTTCATTCGGATACGGTACAGACCATGTGCCATTACCCAATGGATCTTTCGAAACTCCCCATTGACTTCATTGCATGTTCTGCGCATAAATTTCATGGTCCAAAGGGCATTGGTTTTTTGTATATCGCGGAAGGATTGAAAGTAGGTGGACAAATTGAAGGGGGAGGCCAAGAGCGTTCTGTACGGGGTGGAACAGAGAATATTCACTCGATTGTTGGGCTTGCTAAAGCTATGGAATTGGCCTATCACGATTTGAATGAACATGAGCTTCACATTCGTTCTTTGAAGGCTCAATTGGTGTCGGGGTTGAAGTCCCTATTCAGTGATATTCGATTCAATGGTGATTCAGATGATCCGAGCCGACTCTACACCGTTTTGAATGTATCGTTTCCACCGCACCCGAAAAATGGAATGGCGCTTTTCTTGTTGGATTTAGAGGGCATTGCTTGTTCTGGAGGCAGCGCCTGCTCAAGTGGGGCAACCTTGGGGTCTCATGTGTTGCGTGCGCTTGATTTTCATGACAGTGAACGGGCCAGTTTGCGGTTTTCCTTTGGTCGCTACAATACAGAAAGCGATATCAAAGAGGCTTTAACGGCTATTGAAAAGGTTTTTTCGTAGGTCCTCTGTAATTGTTCTCGAGAAAGCGCAGATGATTTGCGCGCATTTCTTACATTGGGTATAGAATCGCAGAACATGCCGCTAAATTCTGTTTTCCGCTGGTTTATTCGCCGCCGCATGGTCAACATCGAAATGGTGCGGACCAGGCCGGTTGAAGTTCAGCGCTCTGTGTTTTCGAACTTGCTCATCACGGGGCGAAACACTTCCTTTGGTAAAGAGCATGGTTTTGATTCTGTGAAAAAATTACGCGATTTTCAGCGCAATGTTCCCATTCGTTCATACGATGAAATCAAGCCTTGGATAGATCGTGCAAGGATTGGCGAGTCTGACGTTTTGTGGCCAGGCCAGACCCAGTGGTTCGCTAAAAGTTCGGGTACAACTTCACAGCGAAGTAAGTATCTCCCCGTCACACGAAGTGCACTTTATGGTTGTCATTTTAAGGGAGGACAAGACCTCTTGGCTTTGTTTAGCGACGAGCGGCCTAAATCCAAACTCTATGGAGGTAAGCATTTAGTTTTAGGCGGCTCTTCCTCCCTGATGAAATTGGGGTCGCATGGGTACACGGGAGACTTAAGTGCAATTCTTGTTGAGAATTTACCGGTTTGGGTTGAATCCCGGCGTACACCCCATCGAGACATTGCCCTAATGGACGGGTGGGAAGAAAAAGTGGATGCCATGGCATCGGCAACCATGCGAGAAGACGTGCGTATTTTGGCTGGAATTCCAAGTTGGATGCTTGTTGTTGTGAAACGTGTTTTGGAACGTTCGGGCGCATCTACTTTGGGGGAGGTCTGGCCCAACCTTCAATTATTTATGCACGGAGGAGTTAGCTTTTCTCCATACCGAGCTGAATTTGAGTCGTTGATCGGAACGACCGAGTGTTCGGTTGACTATTTGGAAACGCACAATGCTTCGGAGGGGCTTTTCGGTTTGCAAGACCGTTTGGAGGAAGATGACCTTCTGATGATGCTTGATTATGGAATCTACTTTGAGTTTGTACCAATCTCAGAATGGCACAGTGCCAAGCCTATCTCACTTGAATTGCGAGAATTGGAAGTTGGGGAAGAATATGCGCTGGTCATCAGTACCAATGCGGGACTCTGGCGTTATGCTTTAGGTGATGTTATTCGTGTTACCGAGGTGCATCCATTTCGAATGCAGGTATCCGGCCGAGTGAATGCCTACCTCAATGCTTTTGGTGAA
>JAPKAW010000261.1 GCA_028825055.1 Flavobacteriales bacterium
GATTGGGAATTGGCAGGTGTCCCCACAAACAAGCGATGCTCCGGGTTACCATCATCATCATTTTGCTGCCAAACACTGCCCAACTTCAACGTATTCCAACGGCCAGGTAACCATTCACCAACGTTTCCGATGGTCTCTGTGGTTGTCATGCTGTTGGTATGAACTGTCGCCTTCACCAGATTGCCCTCGGTAAAGAAGATTTTCAAGTAATGACTCTCGTCTCCTTGGTAGAATATGGTACCCTCAAGAGGCTCTACAGTCTCGCCTTCACCTTCTGGCCAAACTTGGAGCGTGAGATACCAATCGTTGTCCATCAAGTTCGGCGCATCAATGACACTCAAGTACTCATCGGCATCAAAGCCTATAGCTCCAGCCCAAGGGTTTAGTCCGTTGAAGTCACCTTCGATTGAAATGTCAACCGGTCCGAAAGAAACCGGGTTCATGGCTTCATTAAAACGAATCATGAACTCGTCGTTTGGATCGTAAACGCCGTCCAATGGCAACGCGTCACCAAAGACTCCTGGACGCACTTTGTCGATCGATCCCTCAGCCACATTACTCACCGTTTCTTGGTACAATTCACAAACGGCAAGAGCGCGGAATTGAACGGCCGGATCTTCAAACGGACTGACAGGTCCAAACACATCGGTATAGACGAATGATGTATCGATGAAGCCAACAAGGTTTGAGCCAGGGACCTCAATTTGGTCGCGTGTAATCGTTTTGAATGTTTGCCATCCGACATCGCCAGAGACAACACTATTGGATCGCAAAACCTGAAGTTCAACCGCATGCGGCTCTGAACCACATCCCGGCTGACTTGGAGTTGCGCAGAAGTTTTGCAAGCGCATATTCAAGCCGTCCACACGGAATTGAAGTTCGCTATCCTCACCAAGCGCAGACAAACCACTGCCCGATGAAGACACGATTTGATTTGTATTCACAAACCAACCGGCTTCGGGACTCGTCAATTCGATCGGTGAACACACCGGATCAAAAGTGATTTCCAATTCAAGATCCTGAGAGATTTGACCATCACAGGCAGACTCTACCGTGAATGTCAAGTTACCATTCAAGTACTCAGGCTGAGTCAATCCATTGGCGGTGATTGCCACTGGCACCACAACAGGATTACCGGCAGTAACACCTCCCAAATTGACTGAGGATCCTCCACCAGCCATGCTAATAGAAGCTGCCAATGGATTTCCTGTAGGGGAGATGGAAAGAATGTAATCTGTCCCGTTGGTGAAATTACTGATGTGATTCACCTTGAGATTCACAATCAACGGATCATTGATGTTCCCATTGAAAGAATTCACCTCATCTGCAGTGGTCAACTCCACCGCGTCAAGCATATACTGCGCTGGCTGAACAACAATTGGAGCACCTTCAGATCCGTCCGTTGAAACCGCAGCGCAAACCGAAGAGTGGGCATTCCACGACCCAGAACCATTGCTCAAATCAATTACAGATGGAAACCAAAAGATACTAGACGCGTTCCAATTCGCCACTGCATTGGCCTTGAAGGAATTTGCTGCATTTTGCGTTGCAAAAGCGGTAAATATATTCTCAACGTGATTATCAGGGAACGTTACCACTGCATGAAGCAAAACACCCTCATCATTTGGACACAGGGTTTCCTGAAGTAGCATCCTTTCAATTTCATTCGAAAGGAAGGGGTAAAACTCCTCATATTTACTCACTTCACCAGCATCCCAAGGACAACTTGAAGGTGCCGCTCCAAGGTTCAAAAAGATGGGACCATCAGCGCCCTGTCCAGGCATGACAGCAACAAACTGGAAGTCGTCCTCATCATCATCCATCAACGTATACGAGAAGGTCAACGATGCTTCATCCTCAGAAGTTGTTGTTTCCGTCCAGGTATTCGTATTGCTGAGTTCTGAGGCTATTGTCATTCCAAGCCCCATGACTTCAAAACCTCCTTCACCTCCTATTTTACCTCCTAGATATCCGGACAATTCTTCCTCACTTCCTTCAACCGTGGTCTTCGTATAGGACTGAGTGTATTCGTTGCCTCCTCCACTGAAAATCATGAAGTATGGCTCAAAATCAAACGAGGAATACACACCCTCTGCAGAGAGCTGTCCAGCACTTTCAATAGCATAGCCATTGTCTTCCGCCAATTCAAAAATAGACGGATCATAAATTTCACTGAGTTCGTCGTATTGATCAATGTCGTCGGCAATCAATGCCCGTGCATTGAGCTTTTCCAATTCATTTTGGGCCAGCATCCTTGTCCAGCTATTGATCAAGTCATTGTATACCCGAACAGAATCTTGTTCAAATGGACCATCAAAATTGTAACCTGGGCCAGTCTTCTCTGAAATCTCGTAGACCATATGATTCAAAGGCAACACAAGTGAAGCAGGCGTCGAAGAGTATTTCTCGTCCACAAAATTCTTGTGAAATAGAAGCCACCTTGGATCATCATTGTTGGCGAGGAACATGCCTTCTGGAACGACATCCTCCAGCTGACCTTCATTTAGTGGAGTATAGTATCCACCTTGTTCCGAATTTTCAGTAAAGTATGCATCTCGCAGGGTAATCAGGTTGGGAATATTGTACTGCTCAATCTCCAATGCCGTCTTTATGAAGTAAGACGCAGGGCCTGTTTCGATACTGATCATGGTCTTCCAACCCAAAGAAATGGGCTTCGTTGCGTCCTGAGCGGCATTGTCTCCAACCCGCGCAAATGGCACGATCATAGTCAGACCGTCGACTGCATCTGCACCACGCTGAGTTGTTGTTTCAAGACCGAAATAAGCTTTCTCAGTCATGAATATGTTCTCAGTTCGTCCGAAATAAATATCCTGATTGGCTCCTCCCGTACCATCTTGCTCGTCGCCACTTGTTGAGAGGGATTGATTGAATGCCATCGTCTCCGTGTAACCTGAACTGGTACTCGTCTCTCCACCATAAAGCAATCCTAAAGTGACATCCATTGTTGTTCCG
>JAPKAW010000262.1 GCA_028825055.1 Flavobacteriales bacterium
TGATCGGAATCATCACCCTGTTTGGCGCAGGAATCGGACTCATGAACATCATGCTGGTCAGCGTCTCTGAAAGGACCCGTGAAATTGGAACGCGAAAAGCACTGGGAGCATCTCCCAAGGCCATTCATACCCAATTCTTAGTTGAGGTCATCATCATCGGACAGATGGGTGGTTTCACAGGCATGTTCCTCGGAGTAATTGTCGGGAACGTTATCGCGTCATTCATGGAGACTCCTTTCATCATCCCATGGGGATGGATGGGGCTTGGTATTCTTCTCAGTTTTCTCACCAGCTTGGCCAGCGGGTATTACCCTGCACGAAAAGCAGCCCAATTGGACCCCATAGTCGCTTTAGGAAGGGAATGACCCCGGTCGAATTATGACAATTCGCGAGACACCATCAGTTCGATACGGCATCTCTCATAGGCAATCGCATCTCCTGAGTTGGGACCTTCATTGATGGCCTTCAACACGTTCTGCCAGTCCGACTCTTCTCTTGCCGGGATTCCGTCAGGCCAAGTGGCATCTTCGCTCCATTGCGTTGTTTCGGCAAGAAAACCTTCCATGTAACGCAATTGAAGATTCGTCATGGCGTTGCCAAAATGAGCAAGGACATCGGGATCCAAGGTTGCGGCCATGTCCGTGCGCAATCGACGAATATTTTCGATGTGATTCCGAACTAGCAAAAGCAAATTATCCCCAGTGGCAAGCAGTCCAGGAAGATCTACTGGAGCCCCGAGCGGAGCTATAGATAAGGATTGCGCAACATCGCTGAGCTGAACCAATCGGTTGACACGCGAACGAAACAAGGATGGCACAATGGGTTGCCGCAAGAAGTGATCCCGGACAGCAAATGTTTCTGCATCCAATCGCTCCATCACATCCTCTTGAGAAGCATCTCCGTCTAATCCTAGCAGTGTCAAGGCCGTTCCTTTGTCCATGGTGTTATTCGTTCTAAGAAGTGAAGATAAGCCAACAGCCGGATTGGTCTTCGAACAATGGACTTTCATTGTTAAATTTGAATTTAAATTGAATTCAATGAATACGATGACGCTCAGCTCTCTTTGGATGTGTCTTTTACTAACCGCTTGCAACAACGGAGAAGTATCATCAGCAAATACCCCTGTAGAAGTCTCCAAGGCGCAAGACACCGCCGCTCTTCAAGGAGAGCAGAAGACCTCCGTTTCTACTTCGTATATGAACGGCACAAACGATCAAAACAAAGGGGATAAAACAGGGCTTGTTCGCTTACATGGAACCATCAACTCTCAAGGAGGTGGTGATGTCACGCTCTATGAAACCGAGGGCAAAAACACCTTCGAAATTGCAAAAACCAGATTGGTCAATAATGCCTTTGACTTTGGACCCCTTGAAGTCAGCCGAGGTTTTTATCAACTCAGCTTGAATGGCGAAACAAACGTCACAAACGTCATTTTAAACCCGGATGAATCTGATTTATTTATTGCTTTTAATGCAAATCGACTGAGTGCAAATCGAACAGCAAATGAATCAGTAGAAAACACGGGGTGGTTTGTTTACAGTGCGGAGGAATTCAACAGCAACCGAGCCATTCAAAATTTACGAAAATCCATCAAAGATGCCGGCGCTTTCCGATCAAGGATTGAAGCCCAGATTAAAGAAAAAGAACAGGAGATGGTCACGCGACAACATGAATTGATCGCTGAAAACCCCGGCACGTATTTGGCCAAGTGGTTGTCGTGGAAAAACCCTCAATATCCCGGTTCGAAAGGACAGTATTTCTCTGATATCGACCCGCTCGACAATAGCGTTATTCGTTCGATGGCTCTTAGCGACCGCATTCAAACCATGATGCGCGCCTTTAGCGGAGGTTCTGACAGTGGATTCCTGGCTTGTATTGACTTAGTGAAAGCCCATTTCGAGCCCAATCCAAAGGCTCTTGAAAGCGTATTGTATACCATGCTCGATGGTTTTTACAATACCGGGAAAGAGACGATTTGTCAATACATTCTTGACAACTACATCTTTGATGAAGACTGCGGTGCCGACTTAAGTGATGCCATTCGAATTCGAGCCCAGGGAATCATCAACTTACAAGTTGGAAAAACACCCCCCAACTTCGTCATCTCGAAATTTGAAGGCGGAACATTGGACTTGATGGCTACATGCAAACAAAACGAATATACCCTTGTGATGTTTTGGGCGTCGTGGTGTCACAAGTGCGAACAAGAAATGCCGCAAATTGCCCCATTGTATGCCAAGTACAATTTAAAAGGTTTTGAAGTGGTCGGAGTAAGTTTGGATCAGCAGCGTTCATCCTGGGGCAAAGCCATCGAAGCCAATGGCATGACGTGGCCCAATGTTAGCCAGCTAAAAGCTTGGAACAGCCCTGTTGTTTCTGAATACAAGGTGACGGCAACACCCACCTATTTCTTACTTGACAAGGAAGGAACCATTGTATTGAAACCAAAGCGTCACTTCGAAGTAGCACAATTTCTCAGCAGTAAACTGTAAGATTAGTTGCTCAATACGCAGTGCTCACTTTCCTGGCTTCTTGGTCTGCGAGATAAGCCTCCCAGAGCCCAAGAATCATTCCGTCTGACAAACCTACTTTAGGGACGATAATTTCAGTGCACCCCGTCATTTCCATGACACGGATATAGATTTCTCCTGCAGGCACAATAACGTCGGCGCGGTCAGGCTTCAAGCCAAATGTGCGCATGCGACTCTTTAAAGGGCACGCATTAATCAGTTGATGCCAATCTCGAAGAACATCAATAGATACCGGATCATTCCGATCCACACGGCTCAAACGATGGTACCGGTTGATGTTACCCCCTGTACCAACAGCAACGGTCGGCGATTTGGGAGTGCCAATATGCTCTACAAACGATTGAACCGCATCCCATTCTCCATCGGGTATCCCGCCCTTCAAAGACCGAATGGTCCCCAATTGGAAACTCTTTGAACGGATTTT
>JAPKAW010000263.1 GCA_028825055.1 Flavobacteriales bacterium
ATAAGACCGGCATCGGTTTAGCTTCCACGACATCTGAAATCTTCACAGGAGTAGCCGGTTCAGAAGCGACATCAAGAGGTACCGGCGTTATCGGCGTTGGAAGATTTGCGGGACGGCTGACTGAGCGGTTCGCCCGCCAAGCATCTGCCTGAATCGCTATTAGACTATTTTTTTTTTTTTATCCACTCCTCGAAGGGAGCAGATTTGCATCAGCGTCAACTCCACAAGAAGCCGCTGATGGTTGCTGCCTCGGTATTGAACATCCGCTTGGTTCACATGATCGAGCGCTTGAACCAAAAAGTGCAAATCCGTTTGTTGCGATTGTTCAACAAATTGGCCTCGCAAATCATCCGTCCCCTCCATGAGCTGAACCGTTGAGGCATCTTTACTCACCAATAAGCTTCTTAAGTGGGATCCCAATCCTGCAATAAAGTGATGGGGGTCAAAACCGCGTGAAATAATGCCGTCGAGGACGAGCAATGCTGGAGCGACTTCGCCTGCCAGCGCACAACGCACAACTTCAAAGTAGGTTTGATGGTCGAGGACGTGCAAATGATCGGCTACTACGTCGTAAGTCAACTTCTTTCCGGCGAAGGCCACCAGTTGATCAAAAATACTCAACGCGTCTCTCAACGCTCCGTCTGCTTTGACCGCCACTACGTGCAGCGCAGCCTCCTCGGCCTCGATGCCTTCCTTTGCACAAATGCCCTGCAAATGTGACACCATGTCCGGCACGGTGATGCGATGGAAATCAAAGATTTGGCAGCGCGATAGAATCGTGGGAAGGATTTTGTGCTTTTCGGTTGTCGCCAAAACAAACACCGCATGGGGCGGTGGCTCCTCTAAGGTCTTCAAGAAGGCATTAAATGCCGCTTGAGAAAGCATGTGTACCTCGTCAATAATGTACACTTTGTACTTACCACGTTGAGGCGGGATGCGCACTTGGTCAACAATGGAACGGATGTCTTCTACCTTATTATTTGACGCAGCATCCAGCTCAAAGACATTGAACGCATAGTCCTCCCCTGAATTCGCATCAAAATCATTGATCGCACGGGCGAAAATCCTAGCCGATGTAGTTTTACCTACACCCCTTGGACCACAAAACAAATAGGCTTGAGCCACTTGATTTTGATCAATGGCTTGCCTAAGGGTACGTGTAATTCCTTCTTGCCCTACTACAGCGTCCCATTCCTGTGGACGATATTTGAGGGCGGATACGGTATAGGTGGCGTTGCTCGATTCCATTTCGTTGATAGACTCTGCGAATATCGGGCGCTGTTCATGCCAAAGGAAGCGGAGTTTTGAACAGACAACGAACAACGGCCCGGTCTGTTCTATATAAAGTCACCCGAAATCAGCGGGATCAGTTATTGCATTTCAGCGGTTCCTGAATTACTTTTGCCCCCCATTAACAAACCCGTTTTACATGAACCGTTACGAAACTGTTTTCATTATGACTCCCGTGCTATCTGCTGAGCAGGTGGCGGAAACAGTAGAGAAGTACCGTGCATACCTCAAGGACAATGGTGCTACCATTGATCATGAGGAATCATGGGGATTACGAAAATTAGCCTATCCCATTCAGAAGAAGTCCTCGGGCTTCTACCAACTGTTTGAATATGAAGCTGAAGCTCCAGTAATCCTGCCCTTCGAAACTGAATTCCGGAGAGACGAGCGCATCATCCGATTCTTATCGACTCGGATGGACAAGCATCACACTGTGTATGCTGAGTCACGCCGCAACAAGTCGAGCAAAGCCCCAACGGCCGCTCCTGAAACTGCCGAAGAGGCTTAATTCTTAAAAAAAGAATCATCATGGCTGACAAGAACGTCCGTTACCTGAACCCCATCAGCATTGACACCCAGAAGGAGAAGTACTGCCGCTTCAAGAAGAAAGGCATCAAGTACATCGACTATAAGGATGCTAGTTTTTTGTTGATGCTCTGCAATGAGCAGGGCAAGATTTTGCCTCGTCGTTTGACAGGCACCTCCCTGAAGTTCCAACGCAAGGTGGCTCAGGCCATCAAAAAGGCACGTCACCTGGCTTTGATGCCATATGTGGCTGACAACCTCCGCTAAACCCGACGATCATGGATATCATTCTGAAGCAAGACGTCGAACTACTCGGTAGCAAAAACGACATCGTCACCGTCAAAAGCGGTTACGCACGAAATTTCCTCATCCCCCAAGGGTTAGCGACATCCGCCACTCCTTCCGCACGGAAGGTGGTTGCAGAAGTCATCAAGCAACAGTCTCACAAGGCTGCGAAAGCGATGGATTTGGCTCAATCATTAGGCAAGTCACTGGAAGGATTGACATTAAAAATCGGAGCGAAAGCCGGCGAAAGCGGCAAGATCTTTGGTTCTGTCAACTCCATTCAATTGGCTGAAGCCATTCAAGCTGCCGGTCATAACATTGACCGGAAGTTGATTCACTTCACCGATGACAGCATCAAAGAACTCGGTTCTTATGAAGCAACGATTAAGTTGCACAAAGAAGTCATCGTTACGGTGAAATTCGATGTAGTGGCAGACTGATTGTCACCACAACTTCACGAAAAAAAGCCAGGTCAAAAGCCTGGCTTTTTTGTTTCTCAAAATCTCGGATGAATTGCGCTGCGCCACACGTAAATTTGATGCACCTACCGCATGAAATTCAAACTCCAAAGCGAATACCAACCTGCGGGTGATCAACCCGAGGCTATCCGACAACTTGTGGAGGGCGTGCAACAAGGAACCAAGCACCAAACACTGCTAGGCGTAACGGGATCGGGAAAGACATTCACGGCTGCCAATGTCATCGCACAGACGCAACGTCCTACGCTCGTTCTCAGTCACAATAAAACGTTGGCCGCGCAGCTCTACTCAGAATTCAAGGAGTTTTTCCCTGATAATCTCGTAGAGTATTTTGTCAGCTACTACGACTACTACCCACCCGAAGCCTACATCGCC
>JAPKAW010000264.1 GCA_028825055.1 Flavobacteriales bacterium
CAGACCGGGGACTCTATTTTCCGGAACATATTCCCGTTTTGGACTGGAATCGAATCTTGGAGACCCCGATGGGATTGCCTGAGTTGGCGCATGAAGTTTTACAACATTATGTCGGTTCTTGTATTGAAGAGGATACTCTCAAAGACCTCCTGGCCGATGCCTTGGACTTTGACATCCCTTTGGTGCAATTGGACGATGGCTTGCATGTTTTGGAATTGTTCCATGGACCAACGGCTGCTTTCAAAGATGTCGGCGCGAGGATTATGGCGAGACTGCTAACTAAGACCACTCAAGAGCGTCTGACCGTGTTGGTTGCAACTTCTGGTGATACCGGTTCGGCTGTTGCTCAGGGTTTTTTAGACCTTCCCGGAATTGATGTCGTCATTTTGTACCCTAGTGGACGGATTAGCGAGATTCAGGAGCAACAATTGACAACTGTCGGGAAAAATGTACATGCACTGGAAGTGCAGGGCAATTTCGATGCGTGTCAAGCTTTGGTGAAACAAGCTTTTATGGACTTAGAGCTGATGGGTAAGAGGCCTTTGACGAGTGCCAATTCGATCAACATTGGCCGCTGGATTCCCCAATCGATTTATTATGCTTGGGCCTATCAGCAAATGAAAGAGCCGGCGCATTTTGTTGTCCCCAGTGGGAACTTCGGCAATGTAGCGGCAGGGATGCTGGTGCAGAGTATGGGCATGCCAGCCTTGCCGTTTATTGCTGCAAACAATGCCAATGATGGCATGGCGACTTATTTGGAGACAGGTTCGTTTGAACCAAAATTGTCCGTTCCGACGTTTTCAAATGCCATGGATGTCGGAGATCCCAGCAACCGCCCTCGCATTGAAGCGCTTTGCGGAAATGATTTCGACGTGCTTCAAACTCGTATTCGAGGCTTTACCTTGAATGATGAATCCACATTGAAGGCCATGGAGTTTGCACGTGAACAATGGGGATATATTGCGTGTCCTCACACGGCGATTGCCCTGGCTGCAGCCAATGATTTCCGTTCGAATTTAGCGGTGCATGCTCCTTTGGTAGCCCTTGCGACGGCACATCCTGCTAAATTTGGAGAGACGGTTGAACGAGCTACCGGTATTGCTCCTGATTTGCCGGCTTCACTGCGGGATTGCATGAGTAAGAAAAAATCCAGTACACTCATACCGGCATCATATGATGCGTTTCGGGATTATTTGGTTACGACAGCCTGACGTAGTTTTTCAGCCATGTGATGGATGGCCGTTTGAGTGTGCGTCCGGTCGAGTTGCTCCGGAGGTCCCCAAGGGGTCGGATTAATGTCCACAACGTATAACCGGCCGTCATCGGCATCCCTGAGAACGTCTAATTCGGCCGCTTCAGTTTGATGCAATTCCATCAAGTAGGAAATGTGCTCAATTTCTTCTGGAGTGAGCCAATCAGATACCACGGCCAATTCCACCTTAGCTGTCAAGTTGGTGAAACGTTCGTCTTCGTGTTTAAATTTCAGGTAGAGGTGGGGCAGTATGCCATTGATCCAAACCACACGCAAGTCTAGCCAACGGTTATTTGCGTCTTGGTTTCTGATGACACGTTGATAGACATGCGTGTCTTGCACACTGTCATGCGGTAGAGGTCCTTTGACAATGCGGCCATCATGTTGTGCGTTGGTATCGCTTTTGATGACTAGAAAGCCTTCATGGGCAAGAGGGTTGACTTGCATACCATAGCCAAACGCTGTGACATGATGCCGTTCTAGCGTTTGTTTTCGAATGTCTACACACTGCTTGTTCAAGATGGGTACACGCGCACTTTGGATCCATGCAGGTAGCGGAAGTGATTTCTCAGTGGCATCCTCAAACCGCATGATGCCTTGGATATTCTTGCGTGGCTGATTGGTTAACTCCCATCCAATTTCCCGACAAATTTTATGCAGTACGGATCGCTTCGATGGCAAATCTGGCCATGCAATGAATACGGGAGGTTTGCCACGATTCCGGATCGCTAGGAAACACCACATCACGACATGACGAATTTGCTTGCCCAATCGCTCAGGGAGCGAGAACGTCCGGGACAGTCGGACAGGCGTCCAAGTTTGATTGTTTCTAAATGGGTTCAAGGGGCGGTCCATTTCCTAATTTCAGCGGGGCGGCCGCAGCGTAGCAAAAGGATATCGCCCTCTAATTTCAACCCTCTCGCGGGGCTGTATTCCCGACCGTAAAATATAATTTGGAGATGCAGAGCATTCCATTTTTCTCTTGGAAATAAACGCTTGGCATCGCGTTCGGTTTGCACCACGTTTTTTCCTGTTGTGAGTCCCCAACGGTACATCAAGCGATGGATGTGAGTGTCAACCGGAAATGCGGGAACACTAAAAGCTTGTGACATGACAACCGATGCTGTTTTGTGGCCAACTCCTGGCAAAGCCTCAAGTGCTTCAAACGATTCAGGAACTTCACCATTGTGGAATTCCATGAGCATTTCAGAAAGCCGATGAATGTTCTTGGATTTTGCGGGAGACAAGCCACATGGTCGAATGATGTGTTGGATATCATCAATGCTTTGCTGTGCCATTTTACCCGGTGTACTTGCCAATTGAAACAGAGCAGGGGTCACGAGATTAACCCGTAAATCCGTGCATTGTGCCGATAACAGTACAGCGATTAACAGGGTGTAGGGGTCGCTATGATCCAATGGGATGGGTGTCTCCGGGTAAAGATCGTCTAATGTGGACATGATGAATGTCGCTTTCTCTTGCTTGGTCATGGTCGCCATTGAAACGTTGTTCTAGGGGCTTCGGGGGTGAGCCATTCGCGTAGTTCTGAATCGGCGGCCTGAAAGGTCACCTCATTGACTTGATCTTCGAACAACTCAAAAAACAGCGTTGCTGTCAAAGTCATGTATTCATGAGGTGGCAATGGCTGCGATTCGAAATACAGATACGTCAAATCAAAGTCCACCTCTTTGCCAATA
>JAPKAW010000265.1 GCA_028825055.1 Flavobacteriales bacterium
ACCAGGAACTGAGTATGGGGACATTCAATATCCGCTATGCCAACCCTGATGATACGCTAACTTGGGAAGACCGTCAGGATGAGGTGGCCGATGCAGTGCGCTACTTTGATGTCATCGGATTTCAAGAAGTTCTAGCGGAACAAAAGCAAGATTTGATTGATCGGATGCCGCGCCATGGGCATTTTGGGGGAGGCCGAGATCGTGACGGTGGAGGCGAGGCTTGTCCCGTTTTTTGGAATCTAAATCGATTTGACTTTTTACATGGAGAAGTACGCTGGTTGTCTGAAACACCGTTGCAAGCAGGAAGCCTTGGCCCCGGAGCGGATTTGCCCCGCATTGTGACCATCGTTTTACTCTACGATCATTTGTCTGATCGGACCGTTCGCGTCTTGAATACCCACTGGTCTCATGTTAGCGAGGAGGCTCGCTTGACTGCGAGCAGCATCATGGCAGGTTGGACCGGTTGGGCAGGTGCCGCTGATCTGACAGTGGTGTGTGGAGACTTCAATGCAGAACCTGAATCCCCTCCCATTACTCAATTGCTCGCCTCTTCAGAGTTGAAGGACACCTATGAAACGGCCAATTTTCGATGCAGAAAAAGCTTTGGAACCTACGCCACGTTTTATCCTATAAACGTCACAGGCGCGCCAAGGATTGATGCGATTTTTTACCGAGGAGATGCCATCGTGGATTGGGTGTGTGCAGATGAATTCATCAAATACGGAGTGTACATTTCAGATCACCTTCCCTACCATGCGGTCTTTAAAATCCCATTGAATCCATGAGCCGATTACGTCTTACGGCTCAATTGGCGGGACCTTTGGGTGCGGGGCTTGTTTTTCTCTTGGCTCCAATTTTTGGTTGGTCTGATGCCGCCATTGCTGTTTTAGCTGCGAGTTTATGGATGCTCATCTGGTGGGTGTCAGAGGCGGTGCCCATTGCGGTTACGTCGGTGTTGCCCATCGTCTTATTTCCTTTGTTTGGCATTGCTTCTATTGGAGAAACCACAGCTCCGTATGGTTCTCACTATGTGTTCCTATTTATGGGCGGTTTTTTAATCGCAATTGCACTTGAAAATTGGAATTTGCACCGCCGGTTTGCCCTGAGCATATTGGCTGCAGCTGGCGGCAACCCTCGACGATTGATTGGAGGCTTTATGTTGGCAACGGCTCTCTTGAGTATGTGGATTTCAAACACGGCGACGACACTGATGATGTTACCGATTGCTCTTTCAGTGATCGCCAGATTGGACTTAAAAAAGCATCCAAACTTTGCCGTGGCCTTGCTTTTGGGAACAGCCTATGCAGCTAATATTGGCGGTATGGCAACCTTGGTAGGAACCCCTCCCAATGTTGCGCTAGCCGGTATTATGGAGGAACAGTTTGGGGTAGTCATTCCTTTCATGGAATGGATGCTTCTCGCTTTACCATTTTCTGGACTTTTGCTTTTATTGGTTTATATCTTTTTGACGCGTGTTCTTCTTCCAATATCCAAAGATGAAATTGGAGCAGGGACGCAACCCATTCGTGAGGAATTGGAATCCTTGGGCGGGTGGTCCAATGCTGAAAAACGTGTCGGTATTGTATTTGGATTGACAGCATTTTCATGGATTTCTCGCCGAGCACTAGAAGATTTGACCGGTTGGCCACTGAACGACACGACCATTGCCATGGCCGCGGGAATCAGTTTGTTCTTGATCCCATCAGGAGACCAGAAACGGCCATTGATGCGTTGGGAGGATGCGCGCCGCCTGCCTTGGGATATCTTATTGCTATTTGGCGGCGGGTTGACCCTCGCAGGAGCTCTTGGCCGTGCAGGCATTCTTGAGGTGGTAGCTAACGTGCTTTCTGATCAAGGAACATGGCCACTGTGGCTAATGATCGGAGCGTTTGCCTTTGTTGCGTTGATGCTCACTGAAGTCATGAGTAATTTGGCGTTGACCGTTGTCATGGTTCCCGTTGTAGCGTTGGTGGGGTTGCAATTGGGGTTGAATCCTCTGATGTTGGCCATTCCTGTGGCTTTGGCGAGTAGCTGTGCTTTCATGTTGCCGATGGCGACTCCTCCCAATGCGATCATTTTTGGAAGCAATCAGATTCGAATGGGTCAAATGGCACGTGTCGGATTTGTATTGAATCTCATCGCGGCCATTCTTGTTGTTTTGTGGTCTGCATTTGTCCTTCCAGTATGGTTGGAGATGCTGTAAATTCGAGCCGTGAAGAAGATCCTTATCCTCCACGGCCCGAATTTGAACTTGCTTGGCGTGCGCGAGCCAGAAGTGTATGGAAGCATGACACTTGCTGAACTCAATGACGCCCTTCAAAGGACTGCATTCGAAAGTGGTTTCGAGTTGATTATAAGCCAAAGTAACGTAGAAGGTGAATTGGTAAATTCCTTGCAGGAATACGGTTTTTCGGCGCATGGCATCGTTTTCAATCCGGGCGGATATACCCATACGAGTGTCGCTTTACGCGATGCTGTCTCCGCAATCGCGTCCCCTGTGATTGAGGTTCACCTTTCCCATCCGGACGCACGAGAGGACTTCCGGAAGCCATCGTTGCTTCGCGAGGCCTGTTTTGGAAGTATCAGTGGTTTGGGAGCCGAGAGTTATATCGCTGCCCTGCGTTTCTTTATTGAGAAGCAACCATGATGTGGAGTGCATGTGCAGCGCCATCAGTCGTCTCTAACTGCAGCGTATACTGGCCCGTCCGTAAAGTATTGACGGCGCAAGTGAATGTGCCATCTGCCTGAACTGCTTCATAGCGAGAATGAACCAGGCGGCCTTTGGAA
Source organism: Flavobacteriales bacterium (assembly GCA_028825055.1). GTDB lineage: Bacteria > Bacteroidota > Bacteroidia > Flavobacteriales_D > Sanyastnellaceae > UA16. Next base: position 2,788 of record JAPKAW010000265.1, read on the forward strand.
TCAAAAATATTGAGATAAACGTGATCTGGGCGAGTTTCATTGGAAACCCAAAAGATATTCAGATCATTCAAAACAGGATTGGGATAAACCATCCAAGGAGATGTGGATTCAGGATGATTTTCTCTAACGCCTTTTGATTGTTCTTGAAAGGGTTCAATTTCA
>JAPKAW010000266.1 GCA_028825055.1 Flavobacteriales bacterium
GTTTAAACTCACGTGCGACTTGTTGGTGGTCAGGGGTGAAGGTGGCCATGCCCATGAGTCCACGGATTCGCACATTTTCAAGACCGGCCAATGCATTGCTTTCGATGAATCGCGTTAAGTCTGGAGCTTGCCATCCAAACTTCATGTCTTCTTGGGCAATGTGTACTTGCAATAGGGCATCGACTGTTCTCCCGCAGTTTCCTGCTCTGCGCTCGACTTCCGTCAAAAGACGTTCGCTATCTACCGCATGAATGAGGTGTACGAACGGCACAATAGCCTTGACTTTATTGGTTTGTAAATGTCCAATTTGATGCCAACGAATGGATTTTGGAAGTGCAGCTTCTTTTTCTTGCAATTCCTGCACGCGATTTTCCCCAAAGTCCAATTGATCCGCCTCCATGGCGTCTTGAATGCATTCGTTGGGTTTTGTTTTGCTCACTGCAACGAGTGTGACTTCCGGGGGTAGTTCTTCTCGAATTGACGCGATGCGCTCTGCGATTGAAGGGTTGGAATCACTCATTTTTCGAAGGAATGAATGAACAGTCCGCTTCGTAATTTGGGCTCAATCCACGTGCTTTTGGGGGGCAATGTGCCTCCAGTATTTGCAATCTCCTTCACCTGATCCATCAAAACAGGGTGCAATTCAAAGATGCATCGGTCCAGATTTTTCTCAATCCGAGCCATTAGTTGTCTAGAGGTGAAAGTACCCGGTAGGTATTTTAATCGGGGATCTTTGCGGGCGTCAATGATTTGGAAAAAGGGTTTCAAGACGGAGTCATTCAACCAACCCGCGTCTATGCCTTGATCAAAGGGAGCACGCAGCGTCCATTTCCAACTTCCATGTGTGCTATGCACGTGAAGAACCCCGGGTGATTGGGGTGCTTCGAATGGTGCCTCGAGCGGTTCACAGTGAAATTCGTCTTTGAGTTGATCGAATAGTGTGTTCCAGTCATCCAATGAGCGTTCGGCTTTCACAACTTCACGGTGGTAGCCGCGAATAATCAATTCTGATTCTGGAATAGCAAAGGTCAAAAGGCCCTGTTTATCCGTGTCTTCTGGATTGCGTCGCCCCAATTCCATGCTAGATGCGACCCGGTGGTGTCCATCGGCGAGATAAAGCGCAGGCAGCCCATCGGCAACGGACGAAAGTTGCGCAGCCTGTGCAGGCTTCATGATCCAAACGGTATGCCGGATGCAATCTGTAGTTGAGAAGTCATAATCAGAACGGCTCGTCGTTATGGCAGCGAGGTGCGCGGTCAATTGCGTCGCAGCCAAGTTGTCTTCGGGATAGGCACACAAAATGGGCTCCGCATTGCAGCCAACCTCCTCCAAGTAAGTCGCGAAAAGTCTTTCGCGATTTTTTAGTGTTTGTTCATGCCGTTTCAGTTTGCCTTGCTCGACGAAGGCCAGGTCCAACAAACCTATAATTCCAGTGCATGTTCCATGAGGAGATTCCTGTCGGTAGATCGCTAAGGTCGAATCGGCAGGGGATTCAAGCCAGTTGTTTTCTTGAAAGGAATTGAACCCCTTCTTGACCCACTGAAAGAACTCTTTGCTTCCGCGTTTGGCTTGTATTTTCTGCTGGCCATCGGGGTTGATGACGTGCAGATAACTGTAAGGATTGCGCTCGAGTTTATCCCTGAGCTCAGCTTTACTATAAGTCAAATAGGACCTCGATGCGACGAGGTGCGCTTTGTCCTTGGATGGAAGGATGATACGGAAAGGACGCAACCAGCTCAAACGCTCAAATTTTCGTTTATTTCCTGAACAATGGAAACGATTTCCATTCCAATGCGTTCTTGTGCTTCAGAGGTCGCTGCACCAATGTGCGGAGTCAATGCGATTTTGGGATGACGCATGAGATCTTGTCTCGGTTTAGGCTCCCCTACGAATACATCCAGTCCTGCATTGGCAACCTGTCCTGAATCCAAGGCTTCAATCAGTGCGTCCTCATCCAGAACGCCTCCACGGGCTGCATTGACGAGGATAACGCCTCGTTTCATTAGACTCAATTCAGCCGCCCCGATGACGGCATCGCCATTGGCTTGTGCGGGAATGTGCAGACTGATCGCATCTGCTTTTGAGAATGCTTCTGCCATGGTGACCAATGGGATGTTAACCTCAACAGTTGTCTCACCTATGGTCACAGGAAGTTGATGTGAACCTGTTTTCTGGTCCACTCCAATGACCTTCATGCCACAGCCCAATGCATAGCTCGCAAGGGACTGGCCAATGCGGCCAAAACCGATAATGGCAAGGGTTTTCCCTCTAAGTTCAGCTCCTTTACCGTAAGCTTTTTTCAAACCTTTGAACTGATCCGTTCCTTCAACGGGCATGCGTCGGTTGCTATCGTGCAAGAAGCGACTGAGTCCGAAAAGGTGTCCCATGACGAGCTCCGCAACACTTTGCGAGCTTGATGCCGGAGTGTTCCGAACTGCGACGCCATTTTCACGGGCATAGGCCACATCGATGTTGTCCATTCCAACACCGCCACGGATGACGAATTTTAAATTAGGACACGCATCAATAAGAGGTTGGCGAACTTTTGTAGCACTCCGCACAATAACCCCATGAACCTGTTCCTTTTGGATAAAGTCGATCAGGTCTTGTGGTTCAATGAATGCAGTCCAAACGCGATGTCCAGCTTTTTCCAAGGCTTCTTTTGCTGCAGCGCTAATGCCGTCGTTGGCGAGGATGTTCATGAAATCAAGTCTAAGTGTGAGAATAGGGTATCGAAAAGAGGGGGTCAATGGCTGCGTTCAAGTTCTTTCATGACGTCGACCAAGACTTGCACAGAAGATTCAGAGAGGGCGTTGTACATGGATGCACGGTACCCTCCAACGCTCCGGTGGCCTTTTAAACCATTGATTCCGGCTTCTTTCCATAGAGCATCGAAGGCGGTACCTAAAGCATCGTCTTTCAGTCGG
>JAPKAW010000267.1 GCA_028825055.1 Flavobacteriales bacterium
AACATCATTGGCATCATCTTAATGGTGGGCTTGTACATCGGATATATCTGGTATACACAACCTACTGAAGAACAGCGACAGGCGGCCATCGCAGAGCAACAAATAGCGGCACAAACTGCACGCTTGGACAGCATTGCAAACGCTGATGAAATGGCCTTTCAAGAGACCTTACGGCTCGAGACTGCCTCATTAGCGCCGCAAGAAAGCGAGCAATTCCAGTTGCTCGATGATGCCTTGCGCATTCGTTTTGGCGCTCTGGCTGCTGGAGCATTAGGCAACGACACAACCTTCCTCTTAAGCTCTTCGCTTCTAGACGTCTCCCTCGCTAGCCGCGGAGGATTACCCGTCCAAGCACAATTGACACAATTCCAACGCTACCACAGTGGGGACAATGTTGATTTATGGGATCCAACACGGAGCAATCTTGAATTGATCTTGGACGTCGATGGCGCCATTGGCCCCGTGTCATTGTCCGATCTCAACTTTAACAGTGAACAAGTCAACGATAGCACATTGACGTTGACATCCCAGGTTTCTGAAAATCAATCGTTGGTTTGGACACATACCATATCTGGCTATGAGTTGAGCTCTCAATTGATTCTTGAGGGCTTGAATCAAGAGGTAGAGCAGGATATGCTCCTGGTTTGGGAAGCTACCGGCTTGAACAATGAAAAAGGACTCGAGTGGGAGGTACAGCACAGCTCTATCTACTTCAAAGAACAAGGCATGGGGCGGGATTACCTCTCGGATGGTCGTTCGGATGAGTTGACCACTGAACTTCCACTTGAATGGATGGCCTTCAAACAAAATTTTTTCACCGCTTTGGTGGCTACACCAGAAGGCTTTGGTGTAGGTACTGAACTCGTAACCGTACTGGCCGAAGAGGACACGTCAGCCACCATGTTGTACAGCGCTGCTATGCCATTGAGGGGGTCACAAGTCGGCGACAATACTTCGGCCGACCTCACCTTTTATTTTGGCCCCAATGAGCAGATGGCTCTTGAAGCCACAGAGTTGGAAGAAGCAGACCGCATCACCGATTATGGTTGGTGGATTTTTGGGTGGGTCAACCGCCATGCGATCCTTCCTCTTTATTCGTTTCTGACGCAATACATGGCGTCTGCGGGAATCATCATTCTGGTAATCACGTTGATTATTAAGCTCGCGTTGTCGCCAATCACGTGGAAAAACTTCAAGTCTTCGGCCAAGATGAAGATGCTTCGTCCTGAGATCGATGCGCTCAATGAGAAGCACAAGGACGACGCTATGGCGAAGCAACAAGCTACCATGGCCTTGTATAGGGAAACGGGAGTAAACCCACTTGCTGGATGTATTCCTGGCCTTTTGCAGATGCCCATCCTGTATGCGATGTTCCGATTCTTCCCATCCAACATTGCTCTGCGGGGTGAATCATTTCTTTGGGCAGACGACTTGGGAGCGTATGACAGCATTCTAAACCTCCCTTTTGAAATACCATTTTACGGAGCCCACGTCAGTGGATTTACCCTGATGATGGCGGCCAGTACATTCTTCTATATGCGGATGACCATGGCCAACCAGCCTCCGCAACCCCAGCAAGCAGGAATGCCCAATATGAAAGTCATTCAGCAGATTTTCCCATTCATGATGCTGTTTTTCTTTAACCGCTACGCTTCTGGACTGAGTTTATATTACTTCGCTGCCAACGTGATCAGTTTAGGACAAATGGTTGCCATCAAGGCATGGTTTATTGACGAAAACAAGATTCGAGAGAAGATTGAAGTCAATAAAGCAAAACCGAAAAAGAAAAAGTCTGGTTTTCAAGAACGTTTGGAACAAATGCAGAAAGAACAAGCTGCAAAGACCAAGGAAATTAAGGGCAAAAAGGGAAAGAAATAAGCACCGTGATATGACAGGGAAAATAGGATTATGGCTCGTTGTAATTGCCCTGGTCTCTTGTAGAAACCTCGCACCAACTGCCGCATTCGTTTCCAGCGAAACTGTTGACGAAACGAGTGCCTTACCCGTTTATTTCGAAAAAACTGCTTGCTTTGGACGTTGTCCAGCCTTTGTCTTTCAATGGGATGGCAAAGAAGTCATATCCCTGACTATTACGCGTCCTTTTCGAGATGGTGTTATGGCGAACCTAGCACTTGGAAGCTATCGCGCGACAATAACTCCGAAAGACGCTACCCAATGGAACGCTAAAATTGCTGAAGCTCAAAAGCTGACTTCATTTTCTACGCTAAATGCCGTCTACGACAGCCCTATGGTTATGGACCTTCCTTCGACCATAGTTGAAATCAACGGTCATCGTGTAGTGAATCGCTACCGCGGCCCAGACTTAAGTGAATTGTACGCCCTTTTAGAACAACTAATGGCCACCTCGGAATGGCAACTTCAAGAATGAAATCAATCAATACGAACATGAAATATTTGCTCTCAATTGGCCTCCTGGCCACGATGTTTATTCAGGGACCAAGCCTGCGCGCCGATGAAGGCATGTGGCTGGTCAATATGCTGAATCGCATCACCATGGCCGAAATGTCGGAAATGGGACTGAACCTTACCGCTGAAGAGATTTACGACATCAACAATGCTTCACTTAAAGATGCTATTGTCCGCTTGAATGGAGGTTCTTGCACGGGCGAGGTCATCTCGTCACAAGGGTTGGTCCTCACCAATCATCACTGTGCCTATGATGCCATTCAAGGATTCAGTTCTACAGCGAACGATTATCTCACCGATGGTTTTTTTGCGCTAGAACCTGGACAAGAGAAGCACATCGAAGATTTCTACATCAGTTTCTTGGTGCGCATCGATGACGTCACCGAGCGAATGTTAGAAGGTGTCACTTCGGATATGGATGAGTCGACTCGACAAGCCACAATCGGCGAAGCACGAAAATCGTTGATGACTGAAATGAATCCTGACGGCGATAAAGAAT
>JAPKAW010000030.1 GCA_028825055.1 Flavobacteriales bacterium
TCAGTCATCACCGCAGGCCAATTGTAAAGCACTCCATATATCTCGTAGTTTTCAGCATACTGAGCAGCTGTAACATTATTGCCCTCATACCCGAAAACATAATAAAGCGGTTCGGTATTGCTTCCTGCAGTTGGAGGTGAAACACTTGGTAAATATTTGCAGTTCTCAGCAAACCAACACTGCTCCCCAATCTCTACAATGTCATATTCATATCCCTGATGCGTGATTGATGTTTCATTGTTACAAGGACTTTGTCCAAAGAAACTGAAAGGAAGAAACAAGCAAAGGAGAGAAGTAAGTAGCAGTCTCATGTCTGTGTTTTGGTTCCCAAATTTACATCAAGTTCGTATCAACTTTTTGTTATTTGAGACTACTTCACAACCCGACCTTGAAGATGACGAGCAGCGATGGATAAGCCTTTGTGAATTGGGTGAATCGGTTGATCTGCTCATTTTGGGCAATTCCCGATCGTATACAGGCATCAACCCGAAACCGCCTAGAAAGCAGCGGGATGATACATCGCCAATTTAGCGAGAACCTTGCAGTTCAACTCGATGCCTTCCAGCTGCCCATCAATTGGCTGTAAGTCGTCCCGTCTTCACGGGCACCTGCGTTAATACGCACGATCCACAAATAGCGGAATTGACGCTTTCGTTGCTTGCGTCCTGAATCAAGGCCTGTGCGCTAATTACGAGTCTGATGATACTTCGCACCCGAAGCCGTAGCTTTGCGCCCGCAAACAAAACGCGTCACAAGCAGGCCCCACCATGAAACGAGTCAACGAGTTTAAGAGAATGTTCGACGTGGAAGGCGTGATTGAGTTGGCGCCCTTGAAAAAGAAGTACCGCTCCTTGGTCAAGGAGTGGCACCCCGATAAGTTTCCTGATGGTGGCGAGAAGGCAGAGCAGGCTGAGGCCATGAGCCGCCGGATCATCGAGGGGTATCATTTTTTGGTGAGCATGGCTCCTGCAACCCAAGAGGCCCAAAAGGAGGCTTATTTGGAGCTCACGACCAATTCCGCCATCTTAGACTTGACGCACAAGGGGCTGCTCTTGGAGATTACCTTTTTGAATGGCGATGCCCATGAATACTTCGGCGTGAATCGTCAGCTATTTACCAAGCTTTTGAATGCGGATAACCAATACCGCTTTGCGAAACGTAAGGTTTTCAATGCCTTTCCACACCGCAAATCGAAGAGCGGAATCCAGGATTCGGATTCTACTAGCTAATAATTCGCAACCGGCCTTGCGGGGTTTTAAGTGCTGCTTTCAGACGGTTAATCCTCGACCGTAATGGTTTGAACGTGTGTTGCCATGTTGCCGATGCAATCAAACGCCACCCAAGTGCGGAGAATAATTCCGCCGCCAGGGCAAGGGTTTCCAGAGGTGAATTCGTTAGTCATCACAACGATACCATCCCCGCATGCGTCCACCACAGTTAAGTTCACGAAATCCGGAATGTTGTCACAGCCAACGGTCACATTGGTCGGAAGTGTTTCAACCCAAACTGGTGGTGTATTGTCTACGATTTCAATCGTTTGAGATGTGGTAGCCACATTGCCGCAGTCATCCGTTGCAATCCAAGTGCGAATCAGCGTGTATTGTGAACTGCAGATACCATCAAGGATCGTTTCTTCCAATACGACCTCGACTTCATTATCACAATTGTCTGTCGCACTGAGTAGCATCGGCTCCGGCACATCACTACATTCCACTGTGATGTCAAGAGGGGTGGTGGTCGTCCAAATCGGTGCTAGGTTATCTGCGACTGTGATTTCTTGGGTTGTACTCAAGACATTACCAGAACAGTCCTCTGTACTCCAAGTTCGGATAACAGCGAAGGAGGAGCCGCACTGTCCGCTTCCAATGACCTCTTCAGAGAACATTACTTCCATAGCGCCGTCGCAATTGTCAATCGCTTCCATTGCTAGAGCCTCTTCCAATTCACCGCATCCTATGGACATGTTTGTAGGAACTGCAGTCGTCCATTCTGGACTCGTGTTGTCTTGCACCAAAATGGTAAATTGAACCGTCGCGCTATTGCCACAAGGATCTGCGGCTGTCAAGGTGACCAGGTGCTCATAATTGCCGCAGCCATTCTCGCTAATCACTTCGCGAGTTTCCATGATGTCAACGACACCGCAGTTGTCGCTGGCGCTGGATTCATAGGTGCCCTCTTCGCATTCAAAGATCATGTCCGTCGGTACCAGATCAAATACAGGCGCAATGGAGTCCGTGACAGCGATGCTCTGAGAACAGGTGGCTATTGAAACCAAGCCACAAGCGTCAATAGCCTCAATATTGAACGTGCGCACAAAATTCAAGGCGCCTCCGCAGACGGTTTCGGGGGTGGCGTCTTCGAAGGAGATGAAGACTTCAGGATCGCTGCAATCATCCGTTGCGATGACCACAGGCCAACCGATGTTGTCGGGTTCGGCATTGAAGGTGCAATTCGCTTGCAAGAAGACTTCGATGTCCTGGGGGCAAGATTCAATGATGAGGGACGGAGCAATCAAATCGACAACCTCAATCGTTTGGATGTGTTGAGTGCTATTGCCACTGCAGTCGGTAGCCGTCCAAATTCTGACTAAGGTGTATTCGCTGCTGCAATTCGCAGGGATAGAGTCCTGTTCATAGCTCACCAAGATGTCCTCACAGTTGTCCACAGCCGTCAATTCAATCGGATCCTCGATGGGATCTAAGCAGGCCGCCGTTATGTCTTCCGGCAAGGCCTCAACAAAGGATGGAGCTTCAGTATCCTGGACGATGATTGTAAACTGATGTTCAGTACTGTTGCCACAACCATCGATTGCGGTCAAGGTCACCAAGTGCTCGTAATTTCCGCACTCATCTGCACCAATCGTTTCTCTTGATTCAGTGAGCTCAACGGCCCCACACTGATCGAGTGCAGATGCTGTGTATTCTGCTTCTTCGCATTGGCTGATTTGATTTACTGGAATTTCTGTAAATACAGGAGCAGTGGTGTCTTCAATAGTGAAGGTTGCGACGATAGTTGCAGCATTTCCGCAATCGTCGGTAGCGACAAAAGTGGTGACATGAACGCTCGTTTCATTGCAAGTCCCTGCACTCATCTCATCGACATAACTCCATTGAATCATACCACATAGGTCCTCAGCTAGAGCGCCTCCGTGGTTGGTAAGCCAAGTCTCAAGTTGCTCTTCGTTTCCGTTGCCATCGCATTCAACAGTAACGTCCAAAGCGTCTGTAATCGTTGGAGCGGTGGTGTCTACCACGCTCATCATCGCTTGTGTGGAGACGGAATTACCGCATTCGTCTGTTGCTGTGAAGGTGATGGACGCGGCGCCAGAATTGCCGCAGTTCGGCTCCAGTCCGACAAAGTTGTTGCTCCAAGTGATGTCGCCACAAGCGTCGCTAGCAGTTGCTCCTCCATTGGTCATTATCCAATTGAACAAGGCTTCGCCGTTGTTTTCTTGACACTCGATCAAAATATCGGAAGCAAAAGTATCTAGGATGGGTTCATCGGAATCAACGACGGTGAAGGTCGCACTGGTCGTGGTGATGTTCCCGCACGCATCTGTAGCCGTAAATTCTACTGTAGTTTCCTGTGCACATCCTCCCGTTAAACCTTCAGCGTTGTTGGACCATGTAACTGTGCTACAAGCGTCTACTGCAGTCGCTCCTCCATTGTTTTCAAGCCAAAGGATGAAATCCAATTCATTGCCCAATCCGTCACACGAGAAGGTGGTGTCCCGAGCATTTTCTACGATTGGACTCGTTGTGTCCACAATGGCAAACGTCGCCGTGGTGCTCGTCGTATTGCCGCAGTCGTCTGAGGCTGTGAAGGTCACGGTTGCAGCTCCTGTGGAACCACACTCGTCACTGAGGCCAGTGAAATCGTTCGACCAAATCACTTCGCTGCAAGCATCGACTGCAGATGCTCCGCCATTGGAAGAGAGCCAAAATTCGAGATCTTCTGTGTTGTTCGTGTTGTCACATTCAACTGTTGTGTCGACCGCTTGAACAATGGTAGGAGAGGTTAAATCCTCTATTGTAAACGAAGCACTTGCACTGCTTGCATTGCCGCATTCATCGGTTGCAGTGAAGGTGACCATTGCCGCTCCAGTGGAGCCACATTCGTCACTCAATGAGGCGAAGTCATGGGTCCAAGTCACTTCGCCGCAAACATCAGTCGCTGAAGCACCGCCGTTATCGGCGAGCCAGCCGACCAACGCCTCGTCATTGGCTGCGTCATCGCAAGCAACCGTGGCATCGGTTGCTTGCGTGATGACAGGTGGCGTCGTGTCTTCGATGGTAATTGTTCCCGTCGAATTGGCGGAATTTCCACAATCGTCCGTCGCTGTGAACGTAACAAGATAGAAGCCGGCTGAGCCGCAGTTCACGCCTTCGGAATCGAAGTTGTATGACCAGGTGACTCCGCTGCAGACATCTGTCGCAGTCGCACCTCCATTGTTGGTTAACCACACTTGGATATCGTCAGAATTGCCGTCACCGTCACACTGAAGAAGGAGGTTTTGCGCATCAGTAATTTCAGGTTCTGTGTCATCTGAGATGATGAATTCAGCGCTAATTGAACTCGAATTGCCACATTCATCGCTCGCTGTAAACATAACAATGACAGATCCGCTGCCTCCACATCCTTGTGGCAAGCCATCGAAATCATGGGACCAAGTAATCGCGCTGCAATTGTCAATAGCTTGAGCGCCCCCGTTGTTTTCAATCCAGCCCTCCCATGTGTCAGAATCGGCGAGTTCATCACAGGAAATATCCAAGTCAACAGGCGATTGGGTGAATGCAGGAGGGGTGAAATCCTCAACGAGGATACTTTGCGCATACGAGGAAGCATTGCCGCATAGATCTTCAGCGGTCCAAATCCGAGTAAACATGTAGTTAGACCCGCAACTCAACGTCTCGAAGTCAACGTCTATGTGGCTGATCTCTAATGCATTGCAAGCGTCCGTAGCGATGGGAGTACCCAAGGCCGAGACAGAGGTGTCTGCTTGACATTCTGAGTCCATTTCCAATGCCCATTCAGAAGGCGGTAATTCAGTCCATTCCGGTGCGATGTCATCGACAACGTTAATGATTTGAACATGTTCGACTGTATTTCCTGTGCAATCGTTGGCTGACCACTTGCGTGCAATGACAATTTGACAAGGATCAGAGGAGTCCAAATCTTCGTTGAAGAGCACTTGAATGTTTGGATTACAATTGTCACTTGCAGTCAGTGTGATTGCTGCTGGAACCTCTTCGTCGCAAGATAGATTGAGATTGTCGGGCAATGTTTCTGCAAAAACAGGTGATTCATTGTCTTGAACAACAATGGTAAATTGATAATTAGCTGCATTGCCACATTCATCGATGGCGGTTAAAGTAACCAAGTGCTCGTAATTGCCGCAAGCGTCCGAACTGATCGTTTCACGGGATTCTGTCACAATCGTTGTTCCGCATAAATCGGAAGCGGCTGCGCTGTAAGCCTGCTCTTCGCATTCGTTCGTCTGGTCTATCGGCAGATCTGTAAAAGATGGCGCTGTAGAGTCCTGGACGTTGATGACTTGGATGTGCTCAACGGTATTGCCCGTGCAATCGCTTGCATTCCAAGTGCGCGTAATCGTATAGCTCTGAGGACATGAACCATCTTCAATATTTTCCTGGAAATTCATAGCAACTTCAGCTCCGCAGTTGTCCGTAGCGTTGAGTATGGCAGCCGCAGGGACCTCGTTGCATTCCACAGTGCCACTTGGTGGAAGTGCTTCCGTAAATACAGGAGCTTCGCCATCCTGCACGGTAATAGTGAACTGGTAATCTGCTGAATTTCCGCATTCATCGATTGCTGTCAAAGTCACTATATCTTCATAATTCCCGCATGAATCCGAAGAAAGGGTCTCACGCAATTCAGAGATTACGGTCAAGCCGCAATTGTCCATAGCTTCATACGTGTATGGCTGTTCTTCACATGCATTGGTTTGATCCAATGGCATCTCAACAAAAACGGGGGCAGTTGTGTCCAATACTTCGAGCGTTTGGATATGCGAGTTTTGATTGCCCGCACAGTCGCTTAAAGTCCATACTCGTATGAGGGTATAGGTCTGTTGGCAAGCACCTGAATCAACGGATTCAGTGAAATCAACAATTGGGTCACTGTCACAGTTGTCAATTCCTGTCAATTCCGCAGCCATTGGAATGGCATCGCATTCGACGGTTGCATCGACGGGAAGTTCTTCATTAAACTCAGGAGCAATGGTGTCTTCAATCTGGATAGTTTGTTCGTGGGAAATGCTATTTCCGGTGCAGTCAATCGCTGTCCATTGTCGAATCAAAATAGCTTGTCCAAGGCAATTGGAAGCCTCTGAACTTTCATTGAAAAGAACTTCGACCAATCCATCGCATGCGTCGGAGGCAAAAAGGTTGGGTGCGGTTGGAATTGCATTGCACGAAGCTGTTGTGCTTTCCGGTAATTCACTGGTATCCCAGATGGGAGCGATTGTATCCTGAACCACAATGGTAAAGGAGAAATCGGTAAAGTTGCCGCATGCATCGGATGCGGTTAACGTGACGAGGTGCTCATAATTTCCACAGCTATCTTCAAACAGAATCTCGCGTGATTCGGTAACGCTGACTTCGTTGCAATTATCGAATGCTTCATATTCGAAGGGTTGCTCCGTGCATCCATTCACTTGGTCAGAAGGTGTTGAAATGAAAATTGGAGCCTCATCATCAATGATGGAGATGACTTGCACATGCTGCAGGTCATTGGCGCTGCAATCCGTCACCAGCCAAGTACGCTCAATGTCAAACTCACCCTGGCAATTCCCTTGAACGATAGTCTCGTTGAAGTAAATCGGCAGTTCTCCATCGCAGGAATCTTCGGCTAATAACGACGAGGGGAGGGATGGCCACTCTTCGGTACATGATATCGATATGTTGCTAGGAAAGGCGCCGCTCGTCAAATAGGGTTCTGTATTGTCCTGGACAATGACTTCAAAGGTGGCATTGGCTTCATTTCCACATTGGTCTTTCGCAATGAAAGTGACCACATGGTGGTAATTGCCACACTCGTCAGAGGAAAGCGTATCCCGCGCGAAGGAAACTTCAACTTCACTAGGGTCTTGGCATGAGTCGGTCACCTCAAATTCAAAAGGCAATTCGGAACATTCATTGACTTGGTTGCTTGGAGCTGAGAGGATGGTGGGTGGTGTGACATCAACCAAGCAATCACACGGGTCGCACGCCTCTCCGGGCTCCGGAAAAACACAGGAAAAATTTTCGAAAGTTGCTTCGGGGTCAAAATTACAAGCCACTGGATCCGTGCATCCGGCACATGTCTCAAATTCACAACTTTGATTTTCGATGGTGGCTTCTGGATCATAATTACATGCGATCTCATTTGTGCAACCAACAAGCCCCATGATGTCTTCGCAGGGATCACCAAATAAACCCAAGATAACAATGAGATCGACGACGCTAATGAATCCATCATCGTTCATGTCGCCGGGACAATCACATGGGTCAAGCAATGTCTGCGCAATCTCAAACCCCGTCATAGGGTCTAAACAACTACCGTCATCCAGAGTAGCATCGGCGTCAAATCCGAAGGCCCAAGAGTAGGTGCAGCCAAACACGGTGTCAGCAAGCGCAGTGTGCTCGAAGGATTTAAATAACTCAAATGAAATGTTTCGATTGGCGACCTCTTCAGTAAGGGAAGCCCGGTCTTCAGCTGCGAAAGCGCAAAGTGAAAAAACGAGACAGCACAACAATAGTAAGCGATTCATCAGGACAATTTGGTATTCGAATATACTATAATATTTAGTGTAATCAAGATTAAAGCCATTTAATACCTATTAAGAAAATGTTTGTGCTGATACACATGAAATGTGAAAATACTTAGTTGAATTGTTCGGGTTTTTTGACAAGAACATGACGTTGCGGCCCCAGGAATCGATGAGGAATGCAGGTACTTTTGCCGCGGCATGTATTTTTATGATCATCGACGTCTAAGACTTGCAGAGGCTTTACTAATGGTGTTCGTGTTCGTCGTTCCATCTGGAACCCTTCGTGCTCAATTGTTGGGAGGATTGGACCATGCACAGTCGGTAATTTCAATGCCTAAGGCGCAATGGAATCGAGCTACTGACAGCCTTGAAGTGCGGATGGAGATAGCCGTGCACTCATTGGCCGCTGCAGAGGTGGTCGAAGAGTCCTCCTCCGCTTCAGATAGTTTCATTCCTCCGGTTCGCATGGATGCCGTCCAATTGGATCAAATTCCTGCCAGCTCGCGCATTGCGGCCTTGGCGGCAACCGCCGGTGTGGACATGGTGACCGCTGGCGCCGGCATGCTCCGTCCTGTCATGCGCGGGCTATCCGGTTTGCGCATTGCCACCTTATTCAACGGCGCTCGGATTGAAAGTCAAGCTTGGGGAGAATACCATGGCATCTACATTCCAGAAGAAGGTGTTGAACGCGTTGAAATCATCCGAGGTCCAGGGACATTGGCTCATGGATCCGATGCCTACGGTGGAGTGTTGAACTTTGTTCCCAATCAAGTCCTTCAGGAGCGAGGTAGGAAAAGCCAGGTGAGTTTGAGTGGATTTTCGGCCACTTCAGGCTGGCAGGCGACTGCCGCAACTGAGAAACGCAGTCAATCCACGTTTCATAGTTTCCGAGGCGGGTACAAGCGCCACGGTGATTATCGTCTGCCGAGCGGTGAGGTGTTGTTAAATTCGGCCTACAGCCAATTTTTCGCGCAAGGCACGTTCGGTTACATCAAAAGCTGGGGTTCCGTCGAAGGGGCGTATTCCTCCAGTTATAACAACGCCGATATCATTGGTCACGACGGTTGGAGTCAGTCTGGAGATCATTTGGTCACCACCTCCATGCAACTGCAATGGGGGGCGTGGCATCTGGTTCCGCGCATATCCTACCAACTCAACCACCGAAAGGAATTTGATCAGCATGTACATGTGGGAGGGAGTGCCGGCGATGAACTGCTTGATTCGATTGCTTTGGACATGAGTTTGCGGACGCTGCGCTACGACCTTAAGGGCGAACGAACAACAGCGGGTGGGTGGAACTGGATTTTGGGAAGTCAAGGGTTTACCAGCAGCAATACCAACGAACCAGAGGAGTCTGATGAATCTGTAGCACCGTTGATTCGGGATGCTGAGATCAAGGAGGTCAGTGGGTTTGCCATCAGCTCTTGGAAAGGCGATAAAATTGGATTAGAAGCCTCCGTGCGAGGTGATGTGCGACAAACTCAGTGGGATGAATGGAATGTGTTGCTGGGAGAGACTCAGCGCAAGGACTGGTTGGGATCAGCTGCACTGGGCATGCATTGGGACGTGAATGAACACTTGATTTCGCGTTGGTATGCGGCGCGAAGCCAGCGGGTGCCGGGATTGTCGGAACTGTTTTCAAATGGATTGCACCATTGCGCGTATCGCATAGAAATGGGCAATCAAACGTTAGAGAATGAAACCAGCTACACTATTGAATGGAATACCCGATGGCATGGTCCATCCCTGAGCATGGAATCATCGGTATACCGCAATGCAATTGAAGACTACGTTTACATCGCTCCGACGAAAGAGAGTTTTGATGGCGTACCCGAATTTGCATATATATCGACTGAAGCGTTGTTCCTAGGAGCTGAGTTTACAGGAGAGTGGTCTCCTTTGCGGTGGTCTCATATCGGAGCCAAGGTGGCCGTTTCTATGGTGGAGGCTACAGATGATTCGGGGTCAGAGCTGCCTTTGATACCGCCATTCACCGTACGTGTAGAATCCGGCTGGAGCGGGGGGGTATGGGCCGGGTTCGACGAGATATTTGCTCATGTAGTGGTGAACTACAGCCGAGACGCCACCCTACTTCATTGGACATCGGGTGCCCGTATTTCAGATAATATCCAATGCGTTTTGTCAATTCAAAACCTGTTGAATACGGAATATTACCCAACGTTGTCGATGTTACGCAATCTCAATATTCCTGAATCCGGAAGGAATATTCGGTTGCGATTGGAATGGAGGTTTTAGTCCTCGTTTATTGCGTTTTACTGGCATAGATTTGATTTCAAGTTTGTTATCTCTGTTTTGCGCAACCAATTTCCGGTTTTTAACGTAATCAAGTTATGAGTCAATTCCCCGAATGCGATGCCTTGGTCCTTGAGGGAGGTAGTTTACGTTGCGCATTTACTGCGGGAGTCTTGGATGCTTTTGCGGCGGTGGACTATCGCCCTTTCAATCAATACATCGCGGTTTCTGCTGGATCCATGGCGTTGACATCATTTTTGTCAGGACAACGAAAGCATTTTATCGAGTTGGCCATGAAATTGGCAGACGACTCTCGCTTCATCAGTTTTCGGTCGGCCTTCTCAGAAGAGGGAATTATGAATTTATCGTTTCTAGCAAAGACAGTCCTTGAATCAGCTCCCATTGATTGGTCTGTTTTGGAGCAGGAGATGATGGGGAAAAGCACTTTGATTGTCACTACCGATGCTGAAGAGGGTACTCCAATGTATCTAGAGCCCAACGTAAAAGATTGGATGCGCTGTGTTTTGGCATCTTCTACATTGCCGCTTGTGACGCGGGGTCGAATCAAGGTCAAGAATCAGTGGATGTTTGATGGAGGCTACTCCGATGGAATCCCCTTCATGAAAGCGGTAGAACTTGGCTGTAAAAAGATCTTGGTGATCCGAACGCGTCCTTCTGGCCAACACGTTGAGCAGGGGTACTTGGATTATATCGCTTCATGGATGTATTGGTGGACACCCAAATTGCTGCGGCTTTTTGAATTTGGGTTCAAGGAATACAATGCCCAAGTTGATCTGTTGTTGACTGGTGGGAATGGTAATTCTGAGTGGGAGGAGTTGGCGCCCAAGTTGCCCTTGCGCTCTGACGGGTATTACGTGACTAGCGTAGACTTGCTTTCGGACTATCACCAGGGATTGGATGTTGGTCTGGATTGGTTGTGCAAGCAAGGTTTAGTTGATAAGGTATAATAATATCGACTGAACTTATTATTAGTAAGATAAATTGGTTTAAATAGACAATGAAGGGTTTGATTGTTGTACATTAGTGTTCAATCGCTTATTCATTCGTCATGTTATGCACTGCTGCTAAAACCAAACAGGCTTTGCTCTGCTTTGTTTGTTACGGAACAATGCTGTTGCTCGCTCTGGGTCAATCCTCGGCTTCCGAAGGGAATGCAAACTATTTGGGCTCTGCAGAGTCTGTTGTCGATGAAACCTATCGGTTTCTGCAGACCGTTCAAACCCCATTTGTAGTTCTTGATCCCGCTTTTGATTTAACGGGATACCAGACATACAAGGTGTATGTAGAGACCATGAATTCCGATGACTTTGTTCATCGTGTCTACGGTGACGCATCTCACAATGCTTCATTTTCAGCGCCCTCAGGGATTTACAACAACTATTACTGTTTAGGAGCGACCTCGGGACAAGCTCCTTCAGCGACTCATTTTTGGAACGGTTACAATGCGCACACGTACGATTCTTGGGTTGGAATCGGACTGAACTCCTTCCCTGATCTGGTTGGAGGAGAGGAGGATGTCACTGTGCAGGAATCCGCGGGTTTGTCGTGGTCAGATAACTTCAGCCTTGGACTCATGTCCAGCGGTAACTATGGACCAGTTGATTTTTCTCTTGACGATGTGAATACTGAAGGTGGATGGACGCTTGAAGATTTAAATGCAACCAACGGCTTCACGGGCGATGATTATCGAGCTATTGTGATGCAAGTAACCAGTCCTGCTACGATTATATGGACACTCAATGCCGAAATTTATGTGCATGGGGATCCCAATAATGTGGTGCTGATTTCCCAGACATTCGATGGAACATCGATGGGCCCTGTCATCATTGAAGGGTGTACTGATGTGAATGCGTGCAATTATTATGACTTAGCAACGGTCGACAATGGCGATTGTGTTTTGGCTAATACGTTTTATGATTGTAATGATGTGTGCTTGAATGATGCTGACGGCGATACGGTTTGTGACGAATTGGAAATCTTAGGTTGTCAGGATGTTGTTGCGTGTAATTTCAACGAAAATGCAACAGACGATAACGGCGTATGCATCTATGCGACAGGCTGTGAGACCTGCTCAGGTGAAACAGATGGAACGGGTGGAGTGGTAGACAATGACATTGACGATGACGGTGTTTGCAATGCCGATGAAGTGATAGGGTGTCAAGATTCTATCGCCTGTAACTATGATGACCAAGCCACCGACGAAGGGGCGTGTATTTATGTTGATGGAATATGCGAAAGCTGCTCCGGTGAAACGGATGGCACGGGAACCACTGTGGACAACGACAGCGATAATGACACGGTCTGTGATGTCGATGAAGTGGTTGGTTGTGAAGACTCTTTAGGATGTAATTACAATAGTGCAGCAACCGATAGCGGTGCGTGTATTTATGTCGATGGACTTTGTGAAACGTGTTCAGGTGAAGCTGACGGAACGGGTGCAATTGTGTCCAATGACAGCGACGACGACAGTGTTTGTGATGCCGATGAGGTGATTGGTTGTCAAGATGTATCAGCATGCAATTACAACGTTACTGCAACGGATGCAGGAGACTGTGTCTTTGTGGATGGCGTTTGTGATACATGTTCAGGAGAAAACGATGGAACGGCTATAATTATTGACAACGATAGCGATGACGATGGTGTTTGTGATGCCGACGAAATTGAAGGCTGTCAGGACGAGGCGGCTTGTAATTTTATGAGCAATGCCACGGATGGCGGAGTGGATTGTGTCTTTGCGACAGGGCCGTGTGACGTTTGCGTTGGCTCGGAAACGGACGGTACAGGAACGATTCTTGATCGCGACGAAGACAACGACCTTGTTTGCAATGAGGATGAGTTGATAGGTTGTCAGGATGATACGGCCTGCAACTATAACATTGCCGCGACTGACGCGGGATCTTGTGTGTTTGTAGATGGTATTTGTGAAACGTGCTCAGGTGAGTCTGACGGAACGGGCATTCCCGTTGACAATGACAGTGATGAAGATGGCGTCTGCAATGCGGATGAGGTCATAGGGTGTCAAGATGTCCTGGCCTGCGACTACAACAGCGCTGCTACTGACGCTGGAACTTGTGTTTTTGTAGACGGTATTTGCGAAACCTGTTCAGGTGAATCTGACGGTACGGGCGCTCCAGTCGACAACGACAGTGATGACGATGGTATTTGTAATGCGGATGAACTTGTAGGGTGTCAAGAGGCTTTAGCCTGCAACTACAACAGCGCTGCTACGGATCCAGGAGCTTGCGTATTCGTAGACGGTGTTTGCGAAACCTGTTCAGGTGAATCTGACGGCACAGGCACTCCAGTCGACAACGACAGCGACGACGACGGCGTCTGCAATGCAGATGAGGTTGTAGGATGCCAAGAGGCCTTAGCCTGCAACTATAACAGCGCTGCTACTGATCCTGGAGTTTGTGTGTTCGTAGACGGTATTTGCGAAACCTGTTCAGGTGAATCTGACGGTACTGGCACTCCAGTCGAAAACGACAGCGATGACGATGGTATTTGCAATGCGGATGAGCTCTTGGGTTGCCAGGACGCAACAGCTTGTAACTTCAATTCGGCGGCAACGGATTCAGGTGACTGTGTCTTCGTCGATGGTGCGTGTGAATCGTGCTCAGGAGAATCTGATGGAACGGGAACAACGGTTGACAATGACAGCGACAATGATGGCATCTGCAATGTCGACGAAATTGAAGGCTGTCAGGATGAGGGGGCTTG
>JAPKAW010000268.1 GCA_028825055.1 Flavobacteriales bacterium
AATGAGCAAGGTGGATGGGCAGCTATTGCTCAGATGAACGCGAAGTTGGCTGACTTGGGCAACATTTCCGTTGCTGCGAACATTTCCGTTCCTGGTTTTGGAGGGTTGGAGCAGCGACTTCAAGACCGCCAGCGTGAGACCATTCAAGGAATCGATGCCTCAGGAACAATTCAACTCGGGAAATTGATGCCGAAGGCATTGGGAATAACATTGCCTATGTACTTGGGTTGGAGTGAGCAGGTGAGCACCCCGCAATACGACCCGCTTTCGCCAGACATTGAAATGGCGTCACAGGAAGGCTTGTCAACCGAAAGACAGAACAACGCGAAGAGCATTAGCCGATTGCGTTCCATTAACTTTTCCAACATCAAGATTGACCCAAAATTCGGTGAAGGGACAAGCCGTGATCGGAATCGCTCTGGAGGTGATGCAGCAGCGGGCGGTATTGGAAAACCAGGGGCAGATTCAAAAGGAGGCAAATCAGGAGGTAAAGGCGGTCCAGGAGCTGCAGGCGGATCTGCTCGTGGTGGCGGCTCGGCGAAAGGTGGTGTGGGCTCGAAACTCGGGCTCATTAAGATGCTTCGCCCAGGCAATTTCACAGGAAACTTCAGTTACAATGAGGCCTTTGATCGTGATATCAACACGGAATTCCAACTCAATAGAGAATTCCGAGGAGGGTTGACGTATAATTTCTCGCACGCTCCGAAGCAGTTCAAGCCTTTTAGTAAGATTGGATTCTTGAGGAAGCACGATTTTATGGACTGGTTGACTGATTTTAATTTTTATCTGGGAATTAAGCAACTCACGGTTGGGTCACAAATGAACCGGATTTACCAAACGAGTCGTGTACGGAACAATACAGCGGCACTATTGGGGGTCGAAACGAACTTGCTCATCAATACGCAAGTGATGAAAACGTGGCAGTGGAATCGGAACTATGCGTTGAAATACGACCTAACAAAAGGACTGAAATTTGACTACAATGGGACCGCCCAGGCGCTAGTCGGCGAGCCAGCAGGGGTCATAGACCGCAGCGAAGCCGACCAGTATCAATTGTATCGTGATTCGGTTGTTTCCAACCTGCTTGACGCTGGGGAAATCACAAATTACAATCACAATATCACGGGGACTTACAAGTTACCGTTGGACAAATTACCATTGGTCAATTTCATCACGAGTGATGTCCGTTATCAAGGGACATTTCGTTGGGACCGCGCACCATTCTCACAAGATTCGATTGGCAACACCATACAGAACTCGAGAAACCTGAGTTTAAATGCACAAGCGAACTTTACAACGCTATACAATAAGATACCGGGTGTGAAGGACCTGCTTAATCCACCAAGAAAAGCCCCTCGTCGTCAGACCAGTAATGAAAACCGGGATGGTTTTGGAAAGGAAGAAGAAGAGGAGAAGGAGAAGTTGAAATTAAATCCTTTGGCGACGATTGTGCGTCTTTTTGCGAGTATCCAAAATGTTTCGGGAACCTTCTCTCGCAACGAGGGGATGTTACTTCCTGGGTATGCAAAAGATGTGCGCTATGCCGGTTTTGATGATGAATTCTCTACAGATTTAGGCTTGTTTCTTTTGGGGCATCAAAACACGAACCTATTGGGTGATCAAGTTCCTGGTGTGGACTTTGCTGAAACCGCGGCGACCAATGGATGGTTAGTGCAGCAGCCTTATCAGAACCAACAATACACGGAGACGTTCCAAGAAACGTTCAATGTGCGTGCCAACTTGGAGCCAATCAAGTATTTCAAAATTGAGTTGACTGCCAATCGCAGTGAGACAAGAAACCACACCAGTTTCTTTCGGTTCGATGAAGACCTTAATGAGTTTGTCTACGAATCGCCGAACGAAACGGGCCAGTTCTCTGCGACGGTATTGAGTTGGAAAACGGCATTTGTTGAAGATGATATTGAGGATCAATTCAATTCGGATCTTTGGGATAATTTCCTTTTGGGTCGCCTTGAGATATCGCAACGCCTGAATGCAGAAAGCCACAATGACGAGACACCGGCTGAGACGGGGTATTACCATGGGTGGGGTGCAACGAGTCAGGATGTGACCATCCCTGCCTTCATAGCGGCATATCTAGGGGTGGACACCAAGGATGTTCCATTGGATGTTTTTGACACGCCTGTAGCGCCCAATTGGAGGGTGACCTACGATGGTTTAACGAAGTCCGACTTCTTCAAGCAGTATTTTAAGCGGTTCAGCTTGAGTCACAGTTACCGTTCTACATTGACGACTAATTACGTGTCGAATTTGAATTATGAAGAAGATGGTTTCGGGAATCCAACTGCGATTGACCAGAGCGAATTCGGTAATTATGTATCCGGCCGTCAATTCAATGTGGTGAGCATGAGCGAGCAGCTCTCTCCACTTCTTGGAGTTGACATGACCTTCAATACACCCTCTGAAAACGAACCGCAGCTCAAAGTTGAAATGAAGCGTGATCGAAACATCGCTTTCGGCTTAACCAACTATCAAATCACGGAGACGAAGAGCAATGCGTTAGTTGTTGGGATTGGTTACAAGTTCAAGGACATCCCCAACCCGTTCATGAAGACCTATGGAAAGCTTCCTGTTAAGATGTTGAAGGAGACTGACTTGGTTTTACGTGCTGACCTGAATATTCGGGACAACCGTACGATCATCCGCAAGATGGAAGAGCGCCAGAACCAAGTCACAGCGGGACAGAACTTGATTTCAATCAAAGTGTCAGCGGACTTGGAGGTCTCGGATAAGATCACAATGCGTGCGTTTTATGATCACCAGATTACAGATCCATATATATCGACCTCGTTTGCTACTTCAAACATCCGTTCAGGTGTAGCTTTACGTTTCAATTTGAATCAATAATTCGCCATTT
>JAPKAW010000269.1 GCA_028825055.1 Flavobacteriales bacterium
ATGCCGTGATGAACGGAGACATTGATGGATTTTTAAAAGCTTTTTTGATGCAAGCTGGTTCGGGAGCAAAAGCTTCTGCTTAATCGGCCCCAATGTGAAGAAACCATGAACGAATTTCGAATTGAGCAGGACACGATTGGCGATGTAAATGTTCCGATGGATGCTCTCTGGGGCCCTCAAACGGAGCGTTCTCGGAACAACTTCAAAATTGGTCCGCCAGCCTCCATGCCGATTGAGATTGTACGCGCCTTTGCATTCCTAAAAAAGGCAGCGGCCTTGACGAATGCCGAGTTGGGAGGTCTTGCGATAGAAAAGCGGGATTTGATCGCTACTGTTTGTGACGAAATCATCGCCGGAAAATGGGACGACCAATTTCCGCTTGTGGTCTGGCAGACGGGTTCTGGAACCCAGTCCAACATGAACGTCAACGAAGTGGTTGCCAATCGTTCACACGTTTTAAGCGGAGGAACGTTAGGGCAAGGGGAACGCCCGGTTCATCCAAACGATGACGTGAATAAATCGCAATCATCCAATGATACGTACCCCACTGCGATGCACATCGCGGCTTACCAGATGGTGGTTGAAACGACTCTTCCTGGAGTGCAAAAATTACGGGACGCGTTGGACCAGAAAGCCCAGGTATTCAGCGATGTAGTCAAAATTGGCAGAACGCATTTAATGGATGCTACGCCGCTCACGCTTGGACAGGAGTTTGGTGGTTATGTGGCTCAGTTGGATTATGGCATGAATGCACTGCGCAATACGCTCGGTCATTTGTCAGAATTGGCTTTGGGCGGCACGGCTGTTGGAACGGGGATCAACACCCCGGAGGGCTATGACGTGCGTGTTGCTGAACACATTGCACGGCTCACGGCTCATCCTTTTGTCACTGCGCCAAACAAATTTGAATCGCTCGCCGCTCATGACGCCATTGTTGAGTCGCACGGTGCGCTGAAACAATTGGCTGTTTCTCTCAATAAAATCGCGAATGACATCCGAATGATGGCTTCGGGGCCGCGTTCGGGCATCGGAGAAATTCTGATACCGGCCAATGAGCCAGGGTCCTCGATTATGCCTGGCAAGGTGAACCCGACCCAATGCGAGGCATTGACGATGGTTTGCGCACAAGTAGTCGGGAACGATGTAGCCATTACGTTTGGAGGAGCGCAAGGCCATTATGAACTCAATGTGTTCAAGCCGATGATGGCGCGAAACATTTTAGAATCAGCGCAGTTGATCGGAGATGCGTGTGAATCGTTTAGCGCTCACTGTGTTGAAGGCATTGAACCCAACCGGGAGCGAATTGATCAATTGGTGCAGGGAAGCTTGATGCTTGTGACAGCCTTGAATACAAAAATCGGCTATTACAAGGCTGCAGAAATTGCGAACAAAGCCCATGAAGAAGGGTCAACCTTGCGTGAAGCTGCTCTAGCAACGGGTTATTTGACGGCAGAGGAGTACGATGCGTGGGTCATCCCTGCTGAAATGACAGGCCGTAACTAATCGAAGAGCGCAATGCCTACCCCTTCTTGGTCTTCATGCTTGTGACCAATTGCTTGATCCACTGTTCTTCCGACTTGGGACAGACGAGCAAAGCATCCTCAGTGTCGACTACGATATAGTTTTCCAATCCGCGGAGGGCGATGAGCTTTTTCTGACCCGCACCCCGGGCATTTGAAACGACTATATTTTCTTTTGAATCTACCGCAAGAAGTTCGACTCCAGAGGTTCCGTTTCCGTTGGTGTCGAGGTTCAGTTTCTCATGAAGGGAGCCCCAAGTTCCGAGATCACTCCAGCCGAAATCTGACAAGACTACGGAAACATTCGGAGCCTTTTCCATCAGGCCGTAATCGATTGAAATATTCTCGCAGTCTCCATAGATTGATGCAATGGCCGCTTTTTCATCGGGCGTATTGAACGCTGCGGAATGCTCTACAAACAATTCTTGCATTTCGGGAAGGTGCTTTTCAAATGCGCTGTTGATGTTTTCAAGGCTCCAGATAAAGATGCCAGAGTTCCAATAGAAATCTCCAGAAGCCAGAAACTGCTCGGCTAAATCCAGCTGTGGTTTTTCTGTGAATGTCTTCACTGAACGGATTTTATCATCCATAGAGTTCGCGGAATCTTCAAACTGAATGTAGCCATACCCTGTATCAGGTCTTGAAGGGCGAATACCCAACGTTACTAAGTTTTGCGTGGTTGAAGTGTGGTGGATCCCAAGTTTCAGAATATCCAAAAATCCTGTTTCGTCGAGAATCAAATGGTCCGCGGGAGCGACGATGATATTCGCAGCACTAGCCGATTCTCCGGCTTTAGCGGCCACCCAATGGTTGGCGTAGGCGATGCATGTAGCGGTGTTGCGCATGAACGGCTCACACAAAACATTTTCAGCTGGAATTTGATTCAGATGCTCTCCAACCAAAGAGCGATAGCGTTCTTGAGTGACCACAAGGATGTTTTCCGCAGGAACCAGGCGATTCAATCGGTCGAAGGTCATTTGGATGAGCGACTTGCCAGTTCCAAGAATATCAAGAAATTGCTTGGGCTGGGCTTCTCGGCTCATGGGCCAGAAGCGACTGCCGATGCCGCCAGCCATGATCACGGCATATGTTGAATTTGAAGTAGTCATAAAAGTCAGGGGTAAGTAGGCACAGGGTCATTGGGAGCGACTTCTCCAGCATCGGACCATTGCGGACAATTGCAATTGCGGTGAGCTTTGTTTGATTGACATGAGGAGAGCCCCAATGCCATGAACCATCCGAAAGCAAAAGCAATTCGGAGTGCTTTGAGTCGTGCCATACGTTTGCGAACATACATCGAAAAACATGCAGAGCAGGGACGGTTGTGAAACCTTATCTTCGTGCCA
>JAPKAW010000270.1 GCA_028825055.1 Flavobacteriales bacterium
GCACCCTGACGCCAAATGGTAACGGATCCGGTTGCAGAAGTCATCCGTTGTCTTCACGATGTCATGGATCCTGAAATCCCCTTTCTTAATGTCATGGAAATGGGTATGGTCCGGGAAGTCGTTCAAGATGGAGATGTCATTGTAATCCGTATTACACCCACGTATTCCGGATGTCCAGCAACCGACGTTATCGCCGACGATGTGCTCGCTGCTGCGAAAGTTATCCATCCCAAAAGCCGCACTGAAATTGTTCGTACTCCAGCTTGGACAACCGATTGGATTGGAGAAGAGGCACGCTTAAAGATGGAAGAGCATGGTATTGCACCGCCCAATGGTCAAAGTGCTGACAAGACTTTTTTACTCGGAAAAGGGCGCATCACGCCATGCCCACGATGCAAAAATACTGACACCCATTTGGTTAGCGCATTCGGCTCTACAGCTTGCAAGGCACACTTCCAATGCAATGCCTGCCTTGAGCCATTCGATCACTTTAAGTGCGTCTAATTTTTGAAACCCTCTTCATGCTGTCTGCGTAAGCGGCTACATGCGTTTACTGAGTATCGGAATTCCTTGGAACATCAACCTTCCAACACCCAAAACAAACTGGTTATTCGACACGTACCACGTGTTACTCAGATGGATTCACCTTGGGGTGCATCCAAATTTCAAATTGGCAGCATCGTCCTTGTATCACCGTTGCGTGCGAAGGAACCTGCAGCACCGCAACGCATCGTTTCTAATGCTGTCGCACTCTCCGATTAAAGCTAGACTGTATTTCTTGTGCTTTGTTCGTACCCGACCCTTGATCAAGTTTACCGAATACCATAGTCAAGAACTCAATGCACTTGATAGCGAGCTGCTCTCGGAGATTTACGTGACCATTTCTCGGATCAAACAAATCAAGCGATTGATGTTACGTTGGAATCGAAATATCACGCTGAGAGAAGGATTTCAAGAATTCAATCAAGCATCCGCCTTTAAACTTCTCTCGTTGCTTTCCCAGGTAACCTTTGAAAGGGTTTAAGGATACTGAAACACCCTCAGCTTTGTTCAATCCTGACGCACATCCAGGTGTTGAAGCCGATTAAGAGCGCTATATGCGCCCTCTTGCTTCAGCAATTCTGCATGGGTTCCTTGCTGAATAACACGCCCTGCATCCAGCACAATGATGCGGTCAGCTTCTCGGATGGTGCTCAAACGATGCGCAACAATGAGCGATGTCCTTCCTTTTGTAACCCGTTCGGTGGCACGTTGGATGAGCAGTTCACTTTCCGAGTCAATGCTCGATGTTGCCTCATCAAGAATAAGAATTTCGGGAGCCACGATGTAGGCACGCATGAATGCAATCAATTGACGCTGGCCGACAGACATCATCGCACCTCGCTCTCGAACATTTTGATTCCATCCCTCCGGAAGCTGAGCAATGAAATCTTGCGCCCCTACTACCTGTGCTGCCTCATCTAACTGAGCTTGAGTAAACCTCTTGTCATGCAAGGTCACATTGTTAATTAAGTTGTCTGAGAATAGAAAAACATCTTGCAGAACAACGCCAATGTGTTTCCTCAAGTTAGACAACGGAATGTCACAGATGTCCACACCATCGATGGTGATTGTGCCCTTTTGATGGGTATAGAACCGGGTGAGCAAATTGACAATCGTTGACTTCCCCGCACCCGTAGCCCCAACGAATGCCACCATTTCTCCTGCAGGAATATGAAAGCTCACATCCTCCAAAACCCATTGCTCCTCTTCGTATGCAAACCAAACAGAATCGAATCGGATTTCACCCTTCAATTCCCATTCCTTGGCGCTCCCTTCGTCTGGAATTCGCTCATCTTGAGCAAGCAGCTTGAAGACTCGATCTGAATTGACAATGCCCATCTGAAGAACATTGAACCGGTCAGCCAATTGCCTTATGGGCCGATAGAGCATAAAAACATACAGAATGAATTGAAGCAGAATGCCCAATGTCAATCGCTCTTCCATCGCATCGCTAAGCCCCCACCACAGAAGCAATGCCACACTCGTTGCCGAGAGCATTTCGACCAAAGGAAAAAAGACGCTGAACGCCCAAATTGAGCGAATGTTGGCCTCACGATGCTCTGCGTTGATTTCACTGAATTTTTGAGATTCACGTTTCTCTCGATTGAAAACCTGAACAATGTGCATTCCCGTGACATGCTCTTGGACAAATTCATTCATCCGGGAAACCTGGTTGCGCACATCGACGAATGCCTTTTTGATGACTTTCTGAAAAATTCGAGTCGCAACAAGCAATACAGGAATGGGAGCCAATGCGAACAGCGTCAATTTCCAATCGATGTAGAACATGGTTCCAATCACCACGAAAAGCGACAACAGATCGCCGATAGCATTTAAAATACCATTTGAAAACACATTGGCTATACCGTCTACATCACTCACATGGCGCGTAACCAATGTTCCTACCGGAGTCTTATCAAAATACCGCAATCGAAAACGAGCAATATGAGAAAACAACTTTGCCCTGAGGTCTAAACTCACAGATTGAGCCACCCAATTTGCGAGGTAGGTCACACGGTATTGCAAAACTGCTTCTACAACCAATAATGCCACCACGGCTAAAAAAATATTCAATAGCCCCTTGAGATCTCCAGACGGCATGGCAACATCCACCGCTTCTCGGATCAATGCTGGCCTGATCCAAACCAAACCAGACAGCAGAACCACCATGGCACCCGTACGAATGAACCTCATTCTATAAGGACGCGCTTGAGCCAGTATCCGAACCAAAATACGGTGGTCAAATATTTTAGTAGAACTCGTTGGTTGGGACATGGAATCGAATCTGGTAGCGAAGTTAGTTCGAACCTATCACGGAT
>JAPKAW010000271.1 GCA_028825055.1 Flavobacteriales bacterium
GTAACGCCCAATTCGATTTCCAAAAACATGCCCATGTCGTGCATCTTTTCGAGGTAAGTCTTGCACGTACCAATGTTATCCTCCAATGGCTCCTCGCTCAAATCAATCATGTGTGAGCTGAACAACGGCTGACCAGTCCGCTCAAAGTGAGCGCGTCCGGCGTCCAACAACCCATCAATCCAAGGAAGCAGTTTGCGTGCGCAATGATCCGTATGCAAGATAACAGGAACGCCATAGGCCTCCGCCATGGTGTGCACATGCAGCGCACCGGAAATGGAACCCAAGACGGTATTTTGGTGGGCATCCATCTTCAAGCCTTTGCCGGCATAGAAGCTACCTCCGCCATGTGAAAACTGAATGATCACCGGTGAGTTTAAATCCCGAGCAGTTTCCAAAACGGCATTGACAGAATTGGTTCCTATCACGTTAACGGCTGGAAGGGCATATCCATTTTTATGGGCGTCTTCAAAGACCGCTTTTACCTCATCCCCCCACAATACACCCGCTCTAAATTTTTGGCTCATCCTAATCGATTCTGTTTAAAGAACAAAATTACCACTTTAGAATGACTTGACGTTCCTTCAGTTCTCCGAAAGAAGCAGCTCCAATCGAGGGTTCATAATGGCGAAAAACAAAGGTGGTATTAGGCACAGCACCATCATACCAGGATAGCCCGTAGGCAGTTGCGGTGCATTGCCTACCGAATCCAACAGCGGATACGGCTTGTGAGGCTGGTGATGGTGATCTGAATGCCGTGTCAATTCAAAAAGCATGATGCGTCCAAGAATATGATCACTGTTCCAGCTATGATGCGGTTGCACACGCTCATACCGGTGTTCACTTTCTTTCTTTCGCTGCAAGCCGTAGTGCTCGATGTAGTTAACCACCTCCAAGAGGAAGCCTCCAAACATGCCCGCGATAAACCATGCGACGCCGACTTCCCACCCGGTAAAGTAAACCACAGCTGCCAATAGCGACCATTGAATCAGCTGCAGTTGAATGAACTCATTGGACCAGTGAAAGACCGAGTGGCCTTGGCGACGCAATCGTTGTGCTTCCAATTTCCAGCCCGACCACCACGCCATGACTACAGCCCGGAAATAAAACACCTGCATCCACTCACTTTTGCGCGCTGTCGCTGGGTCTTCCGGCGTGGCGACATTGCGGTGATGTCCACGGTTGTGCTCAATGAAGAAATGAGTATATAACGATGTGACCAGCAATGCCTTGGCTAAAAACTGGGAAAACCGATCGGTCCGATGGCCCAATTCATGCCCAATATTAATGCCTAAAATGCTGCAAATAAGACCCATGGAGAGCACTATACCCCACCATTCAAACGAACCGAAGACACGGGAACCGTTGGAAAGGGACCAAATGAAGTAAATCAAAAATCCCCACTGAACCAACACCAACGACCAAAGCAGGGCGTCGTAAAAAAAATCTTTCGAGACCACCTCTTTTTGCAACGCGGACAGATTGACTGCGTTAGGGCTAAGTATCAATTCCAATGCTGGCAATAGAATGAACGTGTAAATCAAAGCGGTATAGGTCCAAGCTCCCTCACCTTGAAATGAAATCCATACCGACAACGGTACCGTAAGCGCCATAACATACTTCAGTGAGCGCCAACTGCGTGTTGGTGTGCGACTTGTCATGCCTTCAGTGTTTTAATTCACGTTCCCTGACAAATTACGGCGGTCTGTAGTTGCTTCCAAATTTAAGAGGGACTGACGCGCCCAAACAGCAACATTGGTGCTATCGTGCAACGCAATGACCTGTTCATATGTCTTTTTGGCTTGTTCCCGGTCATTCAACTCTTCCTCAGCGATGAAGCCAACCAAAAAAGCACAGAGGGCTCGCTTTTCATACTCAGGAAAGTGATCATGAACATCACGAAGCTGGGTCATGGCCTCTTGAAATTTCCCCGCAGAACGCAACAAATCAGAACGACGAAAAAGCATTTCAGCCGTTCTCACATCATCATGGCATGCATTCGCAAACGCGGCATACGACCCCATCAACTGGCTACGGATCTCCTGATCCGGCACCAGGTCGTCAGACAACGCAAACAACTTCTGCTCAAGCTGCTCGATTTGTGCTGCCAACTCTTCGCAATCCACGATGAGAATTGAGTCAGGGTCCGTCGCTGACTGACAACCGAAGCAGCCGATTACAATTAAAAGGATGACTCCGTAAAATCGAACACCCATCATTTTCGGGATTGAGGATAGCGCATGCGGTAATCAGAGGATACTTTTCCCAATCCGATATCCCGCAACTTTCCATGGAGCAGGCGTCGACGCATGGGATTCAAGTGATCGGTAATCAACGTCCCCTCCAAGTGATCATATTCATGCTGCACTATGCGAGCAGGCAGTCCCTTGAGTTTTTCTTCAACCAAATTCCAAGATTCATCAAAATATTCTACCGAGATGGAAACAGGTCTCTCAACGGGTTCACGGATCCCCGGAATGGAAAGGCACCCCTCCTCCATCTCAGACAGCTCTTCGGACTCGTCAAAGATGACCGGATTGATCATCACACGGCGAAAACCAATGCAATCTGGATCACCCGATTCCCCTTCACCAAAAGGAGAACCATCAGCGACAAATAAGCGAATGCTCTTTCCAATTTGTGGAGCAGCCAACCCGACACCTTCAGCAGCGTCCATGGTTTCCCACATATTTTTTATCAACTCAGTCAAATTAGGATGGTTCTTTTCCAACTCCGAAGATTCCGACTTCAGAACCGGATCACCATACGCAACAATGGGTAAAATCATGGTGTAAAGTTATGGATGGACGAGCCCATTCTCCGATGTACTTTTGCGCCATGAGTATGTTGGACACCATTCC
>JAPKAW010000272.1 GCA_028825055.1 Flavobacteriales bacterium
TCAGGCTGCACAAATCGAGCCGGAGCTGCCAACATAATTTGATCGCCACGCTTCAACGGAGCGGGCATTATTCGGGTCCGAACACGATGCATCCACGCAAGATGGCCATGTATCTCGGAATTTGAGCGAAATTCGCATCACCTTTTTGAATCCGCTCCACATGGCTGACCCGCTTTTGACTTCCTCGCCCCACCGTTTGATGATGACATCGGCATTGCCTTATGCCAATGGCCCCATTCACATAGGACACGTTGCGGGTGCTTATTTACCCGGTGACATCCGCGCCCGTTATGAGCGCTTAGCAGGAAACGATGTGCTTTGGGTTTGCGGAAGTGATGAACACGGAGCGGCCATCACGTTACGGGCGAAAAAAGACGGCCTCACTCCACGGGATATTGTTGATCGCTATCACGGGGAGATGCAAACTGCGTTCGAAGGTCTCGACCTCTCGTTTGACCATTACAGCCGAACAAGCAGTCCAAAACACCACCAAAACGCGCAAGACTTTTTCAAAACACTCCTCGATAAGGGCAGTTTCGAAGTCAAGACAGAAGCCCAGTTCTACGACCCGGAAGCACATCAATTCTTAGCAGACCGCTATATCATAGGCACGTGTCCAAAGTGTACAGCGGACGGAGCGTATGGAGACCAGTGTGAAAAATGCGGTAGCGCACTCTCACCAACTGACTTAATTCAACCCAAATCCACACTGAGCGGTGCAACCCCCATTTTAAAGGATACGACCCTTTGGTATCTGCCCATGGGACGGCACGAGGAATGGCTGAGAGACTACATCGAAAAAGGGCTATTCGAAGGGCAACCACACCACGATCCGCAAACATGGAAAGCGCACGTCACCGGCCAATGCCGCAGCTGGATTGACGGCGGACTGCAAAGCCGTGCGATGACACGCGATTTGGATTGGGGAGTTTCCGTGCCTGTGGAAGGCGCCGAGGGTAAGGTTCTATACGTATGGCTCGATGCGCCCATTGGATACATTACCGCCACCATGGAATGGGCGGAAAAAAACGGGAAAGACTGGCGAGATTGGTGGCAATCAAAGGATGCAGAGCTCGTGCATTACATCGGCAAAGACAACATCGTTTTTCACTGCCTCATTTTTCCGATTCTTTTGCGGGAACATGGGGGATACAATTTACCGACCAACGTCCCCGCCAATGCTTTCATGAATTTGGAGGGCGACAAAATCTCCACGTCTCGGAATTGGGCCGTTTGGGTCAGTGAGTACCTCGAACAATTCCCTGGGAAAAGCGATGAGATGCGCTACGTGCTTGCGAGTATTATGCCCGAACAAAAAGACAGCGAATTCACTTGGACAGATTACAGAGAGCGCATCAACAACGAATTGGCGGATGTCTTGGGTAACTTCATCAACCGGGTGGTGGTGCTCACTCAGAAGTACTACCAAGGACAGGTTCCTGTCGCTCTTGTATCCGCTAGCGAAACTGCTGACGACGCAATCATCGAGGCGTTGCAATTGGCCCCCGAACGGATCGGCGCATTGATTCAGAGAAACCGATTCCGAGAAGCCTTGCACGAAGCCATGGGCGTGGCCCGTTTAGGCAACAAATACATGACGGAACAGGAACCTTGGAAGCTGCAAAAAAACAATCCAGAGCGCACAGCAGTCGTCTTGCATCACTGCATCCAAGTCGCTGGTATCTGTTCGGTCGTACTCGAACCATTTATCCCGCGGACGGCTAAAAAAATTCAAGGTGCATTTGGCGTTGAAAACGCCGCCTGGTCATCGGCTGCAGCCGACATGATTCCAGCGGGAAGAACGCTGAACCCATTGCCCATTTTATTCGAAAAAGTAGACGAATCGGTCGTTCAAGCACAATTGGAGAAATTACAAGCGAGCCGAGCCAAAACTGAACCCACGGTACAACCAATCAAAGAGGAAATGACATTTGATGATTTTCAAAAACTCGATCTACGCGTTGGCGAGGTAATCGCGTGCGAACGGGTCCCCAAAGCGAACAAGTTGCTCAACTTGACCATTCGAACAGGACTAGATGAGCGCACTGTATTGAGTGGGATTGCCGAACATTTCGAGCCCGAGCAAGTCGTTGGGAGACGTGTCACCGTATTGGTAAATCTCGCTCCTCGAACCATGCGCGGCATTGAAAGTCAAGGCATGGTGCTCATGGCTGAAACGGCTGACGGGGGCTTGCGGTTTGTCACACCAGAAGAAGGCACCGCTGCTGGAGACGTCATCAGCTAACTGCATTGCAAAAGATTTCGCGTCGAAGGGCAACCTCCGTTGGTGATCACCCGTATCCTATCCCATGCCGATGTAGCTCAGCTGGTAGAGCAACGCATTCGTAATGCGTAGGTCTGCGGTTCAAGTCCGCATCTCGGCTCATTTTTTCCGCTTGCCCTTTCGGGGGCAGGCGGTTTTTTTGTTTTCAATTGACAGAAACAGATGTCAGAACATCATCTTGAGCGAAGCACTGACTGTTCGACCGTAAGCCCAATAACCCTCTAGCCGACCATTCTCCACAGTGCCTTGCTCCTTCACTCCGGTTTGCGGATTCGTCACAAACGTCTCAAATCCATCGGAGATATAGATCGTGTTCAAGGCGTTCTGAACATTGACACTGGCCCTCCAAGACATTCCTGCAAGGTCAAATGAATAGCTGCCTCTCAAATCCAAGTAGCCAAAAGAGGGGAGCATCACCGGTTGCAATCCCGCTCGATCGGGATCCGTACGGTCGGCATCAACTTCGAAACGCGCGTAAAGCTTGCTGTTGTGCACGTAATTCGCTCCAAAACGCCATCCTTTGCCGAAATTGAAACTGCTCAAAAATCCAATTTGCTGCTGTGGAGCATCGCT
>JAPKAW010000273.1 GCA_028825055.1 Flavobacteriales bacterium
GTGACAGCGTTGACGCGTACGAGCTGTCCCTCGAGGTTTTCACCCAACTGAGCGGGAGTTATTTCCAAGGGTTCGGGCAACATTCCCGTGCCGAGAAATTCTACTGCCGTAAGGTCTGGCCCAACTTCGAGTAATCCATTGTATTCAGTGATCCCTCCAGTGACAGATAGGCTGTCGCCGATTTGTGGCGTGGCTTCCCAACTGGACCAATCCGCTCCAGGATAAATGGCAATGCCTGCCGTGGCATCTTGCAAGTATCGCACTGAACCCAAGTTGTCGTCACTGGTAATTACGCCCGAGACGGTCACAGTTTGCCCAATATTGTAATTCTCGCGCATATCGAGAATGTTCTCTTGGGACCATAAAACTATAGACACTAGGAGAAAAACGAAGACACACTGGAATCTTATTAAGTTCATTATTCCCGTTTTTTTATTCGCATGAAATTCCAAATTCACTCAGTAATATCAGCAAGTCTGAAACATTTACCGCACCATCACTATTGACATCTGTAGTGCAAGAAGACTCATCATCATTGCACATTTCACCACAACTGCCATCGTCTTCAGTGACGTAGGGATTATAATTGCCCGCTGTAGAATCCATGCAACCAGGATATGAGCATGTGCCATCATCAGTATTAGCATAAGCTAGATAATTGACGGCATTAACGTAGGTACATCCTGGAATCGGGTTCGGGTTTTCTAAAACTTCAAGCCACGCTGAAAATGATTCAACCCCGATGCTAAACGGTTGGCCAAAGATGCTGACGAACATCTCGCCCGAAGCAACAACTTCATGAATACCAGAAGCGGAAGGAATTCCACTTGCCGCAATGCAGTGCTGAGATGACGCGTCTAATTCCGCTAGAGCGTAATCTGCAACTACCCATGAAGGCAATCCGCTCAAATCGCTCCACTCGATGTGATGCAAACCATAAGAAACTCCTGATTCCGGCTCAATTAACGTCGCGGGAATATTGAAAACCCATTCGCCCTCCCACGCCAAACCATGTACAGCCTGCTGCCATTCAGGGAAGAGGCCAATCTCTTCTTCAGCCCAACCTGCATCACCAATCGAGGCGCAATCGTAGGTCAAGTAAATGCACTCACCTGAGCAGCCGGCTGAGGAATCGTAATTTGACGCTATGATATCCTGGCAGCCGGGGTAGTTACAGGAAGCATCATCCTCGACCGCCTCTGGATTGTAATTACACGCAGCAGGATCCACACAGCCTGAATTGGATGTGTTAACCGCATTGGGGTCCAGATTCAAACGAACCATAGGCGTTTCGTTCGTGTAGAACCAACCATAAAAGCCTCCACTTCCAAACGGACCGTGAATAAAACACGAGGCGTCATCAGCATACTGAGACTGCCCAATTTGTAAGCTTGCCCCCCCGTAATGCTCAAAAGCAGCTCCAATCATTGAACCCGAAACCAGCTCAACAGGATTGTCAAAAACAAGAGTATACCAGACTATCTCTTCCTCTGTTCCATCATTGCTATACCCTGCGGTCAAGTTTAGCTCTGACGTGCTTGCGATCAATCCACCGTATTGGTCAACAAGATAGTTGGCATCCCCTCCGTCGTATAGATGCGCAATGACTGGGACTCCATTGTCAGATCCCGCTGCAATGGCTACGTCAATCGCGTATACCGTGAGGTCTTCGACAATATTGTACGAAGCCAAGGAAATAAAATCATCCGTCGCAACATCAGGAAAAGCTCCTGTCATAATCCCGTTGTCCCTACCTAGCTGATATTCCGTGATTTCGAAAGTCCGAAGCACAGAATTATCCGCAGGCGACTGATCCGCCTCATCAGCGAACACCTCAAGCTCCAAGGAATGCAGTCCGAGATCCATTCCTGCCAATGAATATTCAGCCTGCAAAGACTGCATGGCAGCATTCGGAAGAGAAACAGACTGGGAGTAAGCAATTGCTTCTCCATCCACCTTTACTCCCATTTGAACTCCAGTTTGATCTGCAGACCCTATATTCTTCACAAGCACTCCTGCCTGAAAATTCAAAGCTTGTGTGAATGGCACGGCTCCCAACTCATAAATTCCTGTATTGGCATAGTCCGTTGAGGATGAATAACCGTCGATTTTGATATCATTTTCCGGTAATTCTTGTAACAAGATATCATCAATTTCCCAGCTAAACCCCCATGTTCCCGCCCATCGAAATCGAACCCAAACTTGCGACTGCCCACCGGCAGCGCCAGAAATATCGATATCAATAAAACTGGGGTTGTCGGTCTGACTGCCTGTTTCGTATCCCGGGAAGACCTCGAAACGGCTAGGAACAGATACTCCATCGCCATAATCAACTGTCCCTTGGGCTTCCGAGAATGTACTGATATCAGGCCAGTTAAGTCCGTCACGTGAGATTTCCACCAAGCACTTCTCGCTATCATCCGAAGCGCCGTTGTCCCAACATCGATAGCGAGACTGAAACGACATTCGAATGTTATCATATTCGCTGCAATCGATCGAATTGGCTGTTTGAACCCAGCTATTCTCAATCCACGCTGCATCGTAAGACGCGTCGGCTCCATACAAGTCTGAATCAACAATGAGTAAGCCATTGGCCGCGGTCGTTGAATTCATTGCACTTGCTGCACTAAAGTCGCCTGTTCCTCCTGCCCACTGGTTGTATGGTCCAGCAGGGCCGTCGGTAGAACATTCAAAATTCAAATCAATGTCCTCCCAAGGAGATCCAACTTCACCAGCTCCGTTACCGAACACCCAATCGCCGCAGAAGTCAAAATTGCATTCATGAGACCAGAAAGGAGTCACAACATTCACGACGTCTGCCGCGCAATCGTTGGCTTGGAAAATAGCAGC
>JAPKAW010000274.1 GCA_028825055.1 Flavobacteriales bacterium
CTCAAATTCAAGTGTAAGCTCTTGGCCAATCCAAAGATGCGGATCAATTGGAGGCATCGATTCAAGAATGTCTGCGCCTACCCATCGGTATTGGACTTCGTTCTTGCCTGAAGAGCCCCATTTAACATCCATTTTGCGCAGATTCCCTTCCCAATTCATTTTGCGAAATTAAAGATGTTATTCGGTTCTGCATCATGTCAATAAGGAATTGTTGTGGTCATTTCGTATATTGCTAAACGATAAATTCACAAGCATGAAAAACTTTTTACTGTTAGCTGGTTTGGTAACGAGCGTTACCGTTTTTTCTCAGGACGTCCTTTATGAGGAAGGGTTCGAAGGGTTTGCAGTAGGCGATTTCGTCTCAAGCAGTCCCGTTTGGTCAACATGGGCTAACGCTCCTGAAACTGACGAAGACTCTCAAATCACCGATGAGCTTGCACATACTGGTTCTAATTCCATGAAGATTTACAGTACCGCCGCAACCGGTGGGCCGATGGACATCATGCTCACCGCAGGTTTAGACGGTGATGTGTATGACGTATCGTTTTGGATGTACGTTCCTTCTGGATTTATAGGTTACTACAATGTTCAAGAACAGCAAGAGCCTGGGGTTGCTTGGGCGTTTGAAGCCACCTTTTTAGCCGATGGCACCTTGAACGTAAACAGCGACGGTATTGACGTAGCTCTCGGGACGTTTGAGTTTGACACGTGGTTCCAGATGTCGCATCTTGTCGATATGGATTCTGACAACATTACACTCTCAATGGACGGTGTAACCATAGGAAGTTGGTTGTTTGACTCCGCTTTTGGAGGCATCAACTTTTTCGCAAATGGCGACGCGAATAACACGAGTACGTATTTTATCGACGATGTCGTGATTGCAACTGCAGTGCCTTCTGCGATTGCTACTCCTGAAGTTTTGTCTTTCAGCTTTGGACCAAACCCAGCGGTGAATTACATCAATATCCAAGGGCAACCGGCTGGTGCTCAATTGAAAATTCACGCTCTAAACGGTCAATTGGTGCATGAACAGAAGGTGACATCTTTGGATCTTGGACAACGCATTGAATTGAACTTAGATAACGGCATCTACTTTGTTGAGCTTTCAAATGGCGGTTTGCGTTCAACGCAACGCCTCGTCGTTCAACAGTGATCTCACTGTTTTCTACAAGAAGAGCCCGCAGCATTGCGGGCTCTTTTTTTTATCCATTATTTTAGACCGTCCAGAAACAAACGGGTTCTTGTAACCAGCTTGTTTAAAGGGATGGGCAAAATCAATTGGGTCCATGGATGACACGCACCGAACGTATGTCCACCGCTTTCTATCCAAGTAACTTCCGAACCAGATACCTGACCCAATACCGTTGCCTCCGAAGGCGAAACCGCTTCATCATCCATTGCATGTGCTAGAAAAACAGGGCAGTCTAAAAGCTCAAGAGAGCGCTGAATGTTCAAAGAAGCAGCCTCGCTTTGAAATGCCTCATAAAATGAATACGGGTGATGTAGAACCTGTCCAGTTCGTTGGTTCTTGATTTCCAATCGGTCCGAATATTGCCACTGATTCAAATCATCTCCTTTAGGAAAACGAGCCGCGAAATCAGATACAGAGGCCCAAAGTGAACAAGCAAAAAGAGGCGCTCCAGCCATTTGCATTTCGTATGCTACTATAGCGGCAACGCCCCCACCTCGACTATGCCCGACAATGCAAACGCGTTGTCCCTGAGCCTGCCAATATGCACAGACAGCCTTCAATTCATCGACTTCTTTACGGTAGGTGTTTTGACTCCAGCCTTGAGTGTCCAAAATTTCATTGGGGAAATCTGGAGAAATTCCATTTAGGGTGAAATCGAATCGAAATGCACTTCGCCTTTCATTGGCAAGTGCATCCATGGCTAAACTCCAAGCCCCCCAGTCTTTGAACCCTTTGTATCCGTGAGCAAATACCACAACATCTTTCGCCTCCCTTGAGGGGTCCGCTTGATGAACCACACCATGAATACGAATTGTCCCGTTCAAAGGGATTTGAATTGGACTGCGCATCCCTCCCATCGCCTTCGCCCAATCC
Source organism: Flavobacteriales bacterium (assembly GCA_028825055.1). Taxonomy (GTDB): domain Bacteria; phylum Bacteroidota; class Bacteroidia; order Flavobacteriales_D; family Sanyastnellaceae; genus UA16. Next base: position 2,066 of record JAPKAW010000274.1, read on the forward strand.
AAGACATCCGTTGTCTGAAAGACAAACCCTGTATCCATCAACCGTTGCGAAGAAACCGTCCTACCACTGGGTGCTAATTGATCTCTAGAATTTCCAAGAATTGATGGCCACTTGAGGTTGACCAGGCATTTCCCAAAATCCAAATAGGTTGGATGATCGGGGGAAACAACATTATACGCCCCGCGAATTGTTGGAGAAAAGAGTACATGCTTACAGGCTCCGATGGCATCTTGAAGCGTGGTGACATTCATTCGTCGATTCGGATTTCTCCAGCCCTTTCGCGAAGCCCTAAGCCCAGGATGGCGATCCGCCCCTACCAACCCTCCAAAACGCAAGAAGACCGCTTCAAAAGAGGCGCCTATAAAGACCTCTTCTAGTGCTAAAAGCGACTTTCCAGAATGCGGAGAAATCGCTGAAACCAGAGCGTCATGTTCTCGGGCAATTCCTTCATCTGGATAAACTGATGTTGAACTAAAGACAATCAACCGCTTAATTTTACATGCTGTCGCCGCCTCACAAACATCGCGATGCCATTGCTCGTTTTCAATTTGATTCCATCGTTTGTTCGGCGGAATAGTCAAAACCCAATGCGTAGCATGCTTCCCTGCTTTTTGCAAAGCAAGTGCACGATTAGAGCCCGGAGCGTGTTGATCACAATCCCAGAATACAGGCTCCAGACCAGCCAACCGAAAGGCCGCTTGTTTCTGCTCACTTCGTGTGGTGACCGCAACGCTATGCCCCTCCAATGATAGACTTCGAGATAGCGGGGCACCAACC
>JAPKAW010000275.1 GCA_028825055.1 Flavobacteriales bacterium
CCGTCGTTTTCGTTTGCTCATTTTGGTCTTATTTCGGGGTGGTCGCCCTCAAAAACCAGCTCAATTCGTCAATAAACCACTGGCTCCGTTTCCTGGGGCCACTTCATAGTTCTGCGGGGGGAGTGCTTTTCGCCATGTTTGGGTTTATAACCTTAATAACTGAAAAATATTCTCTTCTAAAAACTACTACTCTCGCCTGCCGCAGACCGGCCGCCAACAGCAAACTCCTAGGAGTACGCCAACGAAAAAACCGCTGCCATAAAAGATCTTGGCAATGCGGCCCGGAAAGCTAACTTTACCTCGATGATTTCAGCTCCGAAATTTCCTGATCCGGCCAACTCCGAAGATTTTCTCACTGAAGCACCGCCCGTCGACTCGCCGGACCTCCGGCTCCGCCCCCTCTTCCCCCAGCAACCCCCTTCCGCTCCGGTCCAAGGGCGGCTTCAAGGCCCTCCTGCTAAAAGCAAATTCCTAGCAGTTAATACTTCCCGACGACTGCCAAATTTCGTCGAAAAGGTTAGCAATTCACCGTTGAAAGCGATAGCAGATTACGCCGCTATTCAAAATTGGGTGCAATGATTGAAATCCACGGTCCATTATCGCAAAAATGAACAAGGAGATTGATCAAAAAAACGAAATTACGACGTCTCCCACCAAAGGAGATTTTCGTAATCGGCGGACCTTTTTTTTCGTCATATTCCTGCTCGCGATCGCGATCGCTTTCGTGGCTACTGAAATTGTTCGTTATTCACGGAACTCTCCCAACCAACACCATAATTGGATCAACTCAAAACTACTGCTCGCCAACATTCCAATGGGAGCACTGGAATCGATGCAGTCTCGAAATATGGTGGCCCGTAATCGACTCAATTTGCACGCCTGGCACGGCCACAACGAAATCCTGCTAACCAAGGTGTTTAAGCTTGGGGAGATGCAATTCAGGACTCGGATTGAGGAAGACTCCTATCTCGTCATCATCTTTGATAAGACCGCCGAGCATTACTCTGCACTGCGACTGAGCCGTAACCCACGTTATCCCAGCGCTCTCATCAATGCCGACTCGACAGGCCAATTCTCCAGCAAGACTGCAATCAGCGATATTCAAATCACTGATGGTTGGCATACCATAAAACTCAAAAAGAAGGATGGCACACTGCATCTACAGATCGGCGACCATGTCGTTGGTAAATGGAAATCCCGAATCGTTGATGAACAGATTGTCGGATTTCGATCAGGAGCAGGAACGACCATTGTTGATGATGTCATCTTGTATGATCCCAATGGCCGTGAAATCCTCTCTGAGAGTTTTCGCAATGCATTCCGATCAATTGCTCTATTCTTTTTCGTGCTCTTCGCAATTGCAGTGTTGATTGGATTTCTTTTCGCCGCGGCATATCATTGGAAACGCTCCATCCGCGACACCGGGTTTGTGATCATCATGATACAAGGGGTCACTCTCATCCTGTTGACGATTTTTTTGATATTCGACTTCTTTCATTGGTCCCACCAATACCATTTCGACACCTTCGTTCCACTTGAGGTTCACTCCGATTGGAACGAGAAGTCGACCAAAACAGAAGCATGGAGATCTGGGCTCTTTGACAATTTTGAAACCTTTGATCAGTTCAACTCCAAATACGAATCGAAAGATGTGACCCTACTCGTGCGATTTCTCCTTCTGGAGAAGGGTCCGCCCTACCAGCACGGCGCTTTACAAATCAAGAGAAGCAGTGTCCCTGACAAATCTCACTTCTTTGAAGTTCCCGACGATGAACAAACCTTGTTGAAAGGACGTTCAACATTTCCAACTTCCTCATTGCGAACCATGTTTATCGGAACATCGCAAACTTGGGGCGAAGGTGCAGCGACCCGTGGCGGGCAATTTGCCTTCCGATTGCACGATCGAATGCGTAAGAAAGTTGCCGCCGACGTTGAACTTATAACCATCAATGCCGCAATTCGAGGAAGTGACGCCAGCTTTCTAATACAGCGCTACCTTGATCGACTCCACCTTCTCGAACCGCATCTCGTCATCGTCAACCTATCGAACAACGATTCTTACAAAGACCCTGAGAAATTTAAAGCGAGCCTGAAATCACTTGTTGAGTTCAATCAAACCCGGAAAATCAAGACTCTGTTTTCTCTGGAAGCGAATAGCCCTGAGACCGACACCCGGCAAATCACTGCCTTAAGAGAGTTCCATCAAATCATGCAGTCCGTCGCTGATACCTATGGCGTCATTTGCGTGGACCTGAACACCCATTTGGCAAGCGAGTTGGTTTACGATTCAGGTTTTATCTGGTGGGACTACGTTCATCTCACATCCCACGGACATGCAACTGCGGCGGATTTTTTGATGGACTCGATTGTTCGAGAGATCTCGCTTCCGGCGATACAAACCCTGGGGTCTGATGACATCGGCGCAAGAAAGATCATGAATGCTGACCAGTAGCACCAAACTAAAAGGTGAGTATCATTTAGTTGTCTCATTATATACTTTTAAGAGCCGTCACCTCGCAAGGGGCGGCGGCTTTTTTTGGGCCGAACAAATCTCATTTGATTAAATGAGAAAGGCCGATTCACCCCTCCCCTTTCCTGATTCGGTGATACTGCTTATGTAGATCGGTAGTTCACAAATCTAAGTGACACAAAGCAGTCCTCTAGCACGCATGTAGGATTAAGCCGTGTTTTCTTTCTTGTGTTATAAAGCCCTACTCAGATTATAATTTTTTGCGCCGGTTCGACGCAATAAGGACACTTGGCCTTTGACGCCTTCTCCTCATGCCATTCACCCACCAACGGCACAAACTCTTCCAAGTCTATGTTCTCTGGCTTGTC
>JAPKAW010000276.1 GCA_028825055.1 Flavobacteriales bacterium
CAAAAAAGCCCCACACCGAAGTGCGAGGCTTTGAAGTTGGGTGGCTAATGGGGCTCGAACCCACGACCCTCGGTACCACAAACCGATGCTCTAACCAGCTGAGCTATAGCCACCGTTTTACCCCTAAGGGTGCGCAAAGATAATCGCGATGCTTTAATTCGCACTTTTCAATGCAGGGAATATTGCATGACCGTACAATTCGTTGAAAGGAATCCTCTTTTCGATGGGACATCCAATCACATCTGTTTGTGCATTCACAGGGCTTTCTCCTTTCAACAATGCCTCCACAGCATCTTGTAAATCCTGATTGCGGGGACTATTCCGGTGCTTTCCCAACGCAAAATAGAAATCATTGATTCGGCCACGATACCGCACTTCACCCAGTGAATCCAGCACAAAGACTTCGGGAGTCCAGCTGGCGTTGAGCCGGTCAGCCCACCCAACAGTATCGCGTGCCAATTCCCATTCTACGGCATACCGGTCTTCAAACACGGCGATTTGATCATCAGACACCGTGGGGTTCGGAAACCATCCAACGAACTCAATTTGCCCCGGATACTCCTGTTCCCATTGCTCATGCATGGCATTGAGATAAAACGTATAGTCCTGACAAATTGGACACAATGGCGCTAGAAACACCCACACTTTCCACATCAGTCGATGACTTGAATGACGTGACTTCGTACCGTACCCAAGGACGTCGTCATGCGGTAGAAGTACGTTCCTGCATTCAATTCTCCCAAAACAAATGTTCGCTGATGATGGCCAGCTGCAAAGGACTGCTCCGGCAACCATGCATCCACTAAGCGACCACGAAAATCCAAGAGATCCAAGGTCACATCAGCCACTTCATTCAAATGAAAACCAATGGTGACCTCCTGTCCTGATCGATTCGGATTGGGCCATGCCGGAAACAAGTTATCCGTCTGGTATACAATGCGGGTGTCTTCGTCTGCGGTAGACATCACTATGTTTTCATCCCCAGGCAGGTAATCCACAAATTGAAAGAACACCACAAACATCTCATCACCTGTGAGGTCTCCCCATGACATCCACTCCGGTGGATCATGTGGATTGTTCGGGTTATTCGCGGTATTATCATACGTACAGAACGCATGAATTTTGTACCCTGCCGGGATGTGCTTCAACGCAGGATAACTGAAAATTCCCTGCCAATTGAAGTCCCATTCTGGAATCGAAATCATCGGTATGGTGTCGTTTCCGTTGGCAGAAACAGCGTAGACCTCCCACGCTTGACCCAACAGATGACAATGTGGTGTTATCGATAACACGCTGATATCGTCCTCAATTTCAAAAATTCCGTGAAACGTTGGGGTTGTGTTCGCCAGAATGAAAAAGGGTTCAGTCAAGCTATTGACTGTCATAAGCAATAAATCCACTTCTCGTTGGATGGGGTCTTCTGCAAAAAACAGGTTCAAATGCGTCAAATCCGTTTCATCAACTGCTGATGGACCGTAATGCATTTGCAAAAGTAGCCGGCCATCTGGTCCAATTTTCTTGCCAATGGTGGAAGGGAATTCTGTGGGGGAAGCCCCGGGAACCCAGCCACCAAAAAGAAAGTCCTCCACGTTGACGCCATAATCGCCAAAGCTCTCATACCCCGGTTCAGGGTCCGCTGCATCCATCGCTTCCGCTCCAGCAATTGACGTTGGGCTCTCCGTGTAAGCGATTAGTGTGTGGTGTGCAATGGCGGAATTGCCTGGTCGGATTTCAACAGCCCGGATCTCCTTCTCTTCCGTCACTCCTGTTTCCAGAACAAATACTTGATATTGCTCCTGCATGTCTCCTCCATGTGCATACGGCTCCGGCATTTCAAGCACCAAATCAGGCTCTCCAATTTGACTTCCTTCAGGGAATCCAGGCAATCCAGGATTGTCCGCAGGATTCCCCTCTGGCATGCCAGCATCGTACCAATCGGACAACACTTCAATTTGACTCGCTGTCAAAAATCGTTCTCCTCGCAACGTCGCAAATTCAGGGTCAGGTGTCCAAGGCGGCATATAGCCCATAGATGTCACATAGGAAATGAAGGCTCCATGCTCAGATACTTCTTCATAGGTCGTGAACGGCATCGGCCCAATCTCGCCAACACGGTGGCATTGGGTGCAATTCTGATACACAATGGGCGCCACGTCCGCATGAAATGTCGGTGCTTGACCACGCACCGAAAAGGCGATCGCGGTGAAGACCAAAAAAGAAAGGACTGAAATACGTTGCATGCTCGAAAGACGTTGGATGATTACACAAGTTTAATTCAATTTGGTGGATTTCGTTAAATCTCATCGCCTTCATCGAACTTTGTGCCTCATGGATTCGCTCGCCACCGTTCCGCTCAAACCGAGAATACTGCACATTGCTAGTTGGTACCCTAGCGCAGTGCACGGCACCTTGGGTAATTTTGTTCGACGCCACATCGAAGCGATAGCGACGCAATGTGACAGTGAGGTTTGGTTTGCGGCAGCGGTGCCCAAAGGACAGAAAGTTCCAATAGACGCACTGGATACCCGCAGTTCAATTACGGAACACCTCGTTTACTTCGCCGCAAAAAAACCTGTGGTACGACAAACCACGCGCGCTTTGTTGCAATTGGCAGAAGCGCACGCTGTCCCTCCTTTTGACCTCATCCATTTGCACGTCGCGTATCCGGCCGGGCAAGCCGCGAGACTTTTGGCCAAGCGCTGGGACCTGCCCTTGGTGGTCACGGAACATTGGACGGCATACCATGCTGACCAGCGCCACAAGCTCCCTTTTTGGAGAAAACGCAGCATGCGACTTACAGGCCGAGCAAGTACGTTGCTCTGCCCAGTATCAGAGGA
>JAPKAW010000277.1 GCA_028825055.1 Flavobacteriales bacterium
ATCGCACACCCAATACCAGTGGTTCGGGGCATCTTGACTTCGAAATTTCGCGTCCTGGATGGGCTAGTTTGACGAGCGTCAGCCGCGCAGGATATGGAGATCTCCGCATGGGCAGTTGGAGACAGCACGGTGATTCGAATTGGGGATTGGACTCGCTGTATGTTGCGAGAATCGATGGAGTCGATTCGGTACTGGTCAATGGTTCACCGGAAATCCAAATGGGCTCAGGTTACCACCAGACCGACTGGCTTCAGAAATTCCGAATTCAGGCCGGGCCGGGGGTGATTGATTTGAACTTTCAATACAGTACGAGTTCCAATGTTCCCCGGTACGATGTTTCGGGAGATTGGAGCAATGACCAATTGAAATGGGCAGAGTGGAATTATGGTCCTCAAAAGCGCGCCTTGGGTTCCGCTAAATTTTCACGCCAATTTTACCGTTGGGATGTGCAATGGGAAACGCAGGTTGCTGTTCAACGCATCGAGGAATCACGCATCAAACGTCGGTTCGGCTCTGAATGGCGCGAGACACAGACAGAAACGGTCCAAGTTCTAAATGGGTACACCACATTCAATAAGCGCTGGTATTCAGGATTGAATCTAACAGGCGGCGTAAGCGCATCCTGGGACGATGTCACTTCTATGGCTCAGCAAACACAAGTGATGGATGGGGATAGCACCCGATCAGCAATGACCCGCTACCCCAATGGAGGAAGTGGATTACTCACACAAGGTGTTTTTGCCACAGCCCAATGGCCATGGAAACAACATCGACTTGCCGCAGGAGTGCGCTGGAGTCAATCGCAGCTCAATGCACGGTTCAATTCGAACGCGAGTTACACACTCCCGTTCAACGAATTGAACATGAATAACGGTGCGTTGACCGGAGGGATTTCAGGACATTGGAAAGGCATGGGGGCCTGGTCTGCGATGACGTCATTGTCCACAGGGTTTAGACACCCCAACATTGATGACGTTGGAAAAGTCCGTGAGAAAGGAGGGTTTGTGTTGATTCCCAATGACGCTTTGCGACCTGAATACCTCACAAGTTTGGAGCAAGGTGTCACATGGGATCTCCAAAGTCGCAATGTCCTATCGTGCACATGGACGGCTTTTGCTAGTTTTTTGAATCATGCCATTGTTCCACAAAACGCAATGCTTGATGGAGCTTCGATGTTTTGGATTGACGGAGATTCAGCTCAGGTTCAAACGCATGTCAATGCAGATCAAGCAACCATTTTGGGGAGCCGTTTAGAGGTGAATGCGCAAATCACTGAAAAGTGTGGCTTTCAAGGTGCGGTCAACTGGACTAGAGGTAGACAAGTCGCAAAAGGAGAATCATCGACCCGCCCCATGGCCCATATTCCACCGTTGTTTGGAAGGTTGGCCGTGGACTACGAGCACCGGTGGTGGACTTTGGAAGGGTACGTGTTATTCAGTGCCCACAAGCCTAGTGATCAATTTGGAGACTTTGCTACGGACAACTTGGATTTGATGTTGCCATCGGGTTCGCCATCTTGGTGGACACTCAATGTCGAAAGCGAGATTCAAGTACACCCTTCTTTGAGTGTGCGTGTGGGTGTGCGGAATGCTTTGGATATGCATTACCGTGTTTTTGCAAGTGGAATCAGTGCTGCAGGTCGCGGCGTCTACGCTTCACTTCATGCTTCGTTCTAAAAGGCAATCGTTACCTTCGTGAAATGCGGTTTTCAGAGGTCATCGGTCACAAAGAAATAGGGGAGCGCTTGCGGAATGGAGTTCAATCCAGTCGGGTTGCACATGCGCAATTATTCGATGGCCCAGAAGGCTCTGGAACGCTAGCGCTAGCGCTTGCCTATGCAAGGTACTTGCACTGCAACGACCGAACAGATAGTGATTCGTGTGGTGAATGCTCATCTTGCCGCTCGTATGATTCGTTGCAACATCCCGATTTACATTGGTCCTTTCCTTTTTTCAAAAAGGACGGTGGTGAGCATGCTACATCACAACCTTTTCAATCGGCATGGCGACTGCGCATGTTAGCCGGACCTTATTTCGGACAAGCAGAATGGCTCGACGCCATCGGCGCCGATAAGAAGCAACTGTTTATCAGTGTCCATGAGGCCATGGAAATCAACCGGAAATTGGGGCTAAAATCCTTTCAAGGAGGCTGGAAAGTTTTGATTTGCTGGTTGCCTGAAACCATGCGCGTGGACACGGCTAACAAAATGCTCAAGCTCATAGAGGAGCCCACAGATCGTACGGTAATGTTGTTTGTAAGTGAACATTTTGACTCCCTCTTATCGACCATTCGATCGCGTGTTCAGACGATTCGCGTCCCTCGATTGTCAGATGTAGAAGCGGCGGCGGCTTTAGCCGAAAGATTCGATGTCGAGGCGTCGATGGCTTCACAATGGGCACAAGTCGTAGACGGCAACGTTGCCGCGGCATTGCGATTGCAACAGAGCGAGGGAGCGGGGACGGACCACGGTTTGTTTGTGCGCTGGATGCGAGCATGTTATGGCCAAGACTCGGCTGCTATTGTTGAGCTGGCGGAGGAGGTTTCTAAACTGGGGAGGGAGGCGATGAAGCGTTTTTTCATTTATTCAATGCACATGGTTAGGCAGTGCATTGTGGGCAATTATGGAGCCATGGAATTGGTTCGCTTGACTGCTGAGGAGCGCAACTTTGCAGAGAAATTTGCGCCGTTTATTCACCACGACAACGTGCTCTCGCTGCAAAATTTGCTCGAAAATGCACACGGAGATGTGGCTGGAAATGTCAATGGCCGATTGGTCTTTCTCGATTTGAGTGTACAAGTCAACATCTTGCTGCGGAAGA
>JAPKAW010000278.1 GCA_028825055.1 Flavobacteriales bacterium
CCGACCAGGTGATGTATGAGGACAGCGATGGCTGGATGACCGCTCCCGATGGAATGGGGCCAAGTCTCGAATGGATGGACACGGGACTTCCGAACGAAAGTGCTAGCTCTTGGGGCGCATCGTTTATTCTAGGCGGCACACCCGGAGCCTCCAATAGCATGTGGGGGTTGTCCGAACCAGAATGAATGAATTAATCCGCGAGTTGCAGTCGCTGTATCTCTCCGTCTATCATTACCTCTAAGGTCTCTCCAACGATGAGGGTGACCATTGTACCGCCCGAATCAATTCGGATTTCCAATTGACGCCCTCGGAAAAGCAAAGAAAATTGAAGCGCATTCCATTTTGCGGGCAACGCTCCTTGGAATTCCGGAACTCCATTGCGCACACGAAAGCCGCCGAAACCTTCAACCACAGATAACCAAGTACCAGCCATCGAGGTAATGTGCAACCCTTGGTACACCTCCTTATTGTAGTCGTCCAAGTCCAAACGAGCCGTGCGCAAATAATGAGCGTATGCTTCGTCCTTCCTTCCAAGCTTTGATGCTAAAATGGCGTGCACACAGGGAGACAAACTGGATTCGTGAACCGTTTTCGGCTCATAAAACGCATAATTCTGTTCATGCACATTCCGATCAAAATTATCTTGAAAAAAGTACATTCCTTGCAGGACATCCGCTTGTTTGATGAACACGGATCGAAGAATACGGTCCCAACTCCAGTGCTGGTTAATCGGGCGGTGTTCTGCAGGAATATCTGATGCGGTTAGCTGCTCCTTATCCATGAAGCCGTCTTGCTGTAAAAAGACGCTAGAACCTTGCAGCCGCGGCTGATACATTGAGGAAGCTACGGTCTTCCAACGCGTGACTTCACCCGTTGGATTGATTTGATATTCAGCACATAGTTTGCCCCACACTTCCGGCTCATTTTGCATCAAGGCCTCTGCAGAGTCAGCGGCATATTTTAAGCACCAGGCCGCCAAATAATTGGTGTACCAATTGTTATTGACGTTGTTCTCGTACTCATTCGGACCAGTAACACCTAAGATCACATATGCCTCCTTCGGCTCAGACCATTGAACACGCTGGGCCCAAAACCGAGCAACTCCAAGAATCACGGCAAAACCAGCTTCAGCCATATAGGCTTGGTCGCCAGTGTAATTGATGTAATTCCAAATAGCGTAGACCATCGCTCCGTTGCGGTGGATTTCCTCAAAGGTGATTTCCCACTCATTGTGACATTCTTCGCCGTTCATAGTAACCATCGGGTACAATGCGGCTCCACAAGAAAACCCTAATTTTTCGGCATTCTCAATGGCACGATCAAGATGGTGGTAGCGATACAAAAGCAATTGTTTGGCAACACCTCGTTCATGCCCTGCCAAGAAAAAAGGCAGGCAATAAGCTTCCGTATCCCAATAACTCGCGCCGCCATACTTCTCACCCGTGAAGCCTTTGGGACCAATATTCAGTCTTGAGTCATCTCCCCTATACGTTTGGTTCAAGTGGAAGATGTTGAAACGAATGGCTTGCTGTGCACCCACATCGCCATCGATTACGATATCTCCGTGATTCCAGATGGACTTCCACGCCTTTTTGTGCTCATTCAACAAAACTGCATACGTCAGACCTTCAGCCTCTTTCGCAGCGACTTTTGCCGCTTCTAAGACCAGGCCAGGTGAGTGATGCAAGGACGTTGCAATACCCACGAATTTCTCTAATACAACCGTCTCTCCTGCATTTAGAGGCACGCTGTATGCAACTACACCAGCATAGGCTGAAGTGGAGTTCGAGGACGGTAAGACTGCCGTTTCTCCCATCGCATGTAAGGTGCGAACACCATTCCTCATGGCAGCAGCCGTTTCAAAGTTTGTCTTTTCCGTTTCATTGAGAACCGCGGCACTTCCGTCTTCCTGAGATTCTACTGAACGCATGTTCCAAAACGCATCGTCCCAATTGCTATCTTCATTCTTGACATCGGCATCGATCCCGGGACGTAGCTCAACATGCATAGCACCAGATACCGCCTGCACAGCATACCGTATAGCGGCTGTTTCCGGACTGTACATCGAACAAAAGCGTTCTGATTCGATCGAAATAGTACAGTGGTTTTGTAGGGTGACCTCAAATTTTCGCTTCAAGACTCCTTCGCGCATGTCCAATTCCCTCCTGAAATGGTGCACTTTAAGAACTGTGTTTAAATCCACGCGCACACCATCAACGTACAGGTCTATAGAAATCCAATTGGTTGCATTGAGAACTTTGGCGAAATATTCCGGGTAGCCATTTTTCCACCAGCCTACTCGTGTTTTATCAGGATAATAAACACCTGCCAAGTAGCTTCCTTGGTGGGAATCACCGGAATAATACTCTTCGAAATTTGCCCGCTGTCCAAAGCGACCGTTGCCTATTGAAAATAAAGATTCAGAGGAGCGGACTGATTCAGAATTCCATTCCGATTCAATCAGGCACCACGGGTCATTCACCAATATTGACATGAATTCAGTTGCATCACTTGTGAGCGAGCAAGTTCTGAATTTCAGACCAATTCAGTTCACCTAAACCTGAAACAACCGCATCGGCCTGTCCAAGTTCTTCATTTCGACCAATACCCAAAACACAAAAGCCTCCAGAAATGGCTGCCTGAACGCCTGCTGAGGCGTCTTCAAGAACGAGGCATTCCTCAGGAAGAAGCCCCAAAGCATTTGCGCCCATCAAGAAAACTTCGGGATCAGGCTTAGATAACGTCAAATGATTCCCATCCACGATGGTGTCAAACGCATCTAGCAAACACAACTTGGAAAGAATCTGTTCTGC
>JAPKAW010000279.1 GCA_028825055.1 Flavobacteriales bacterium
CTGTGTGCTCTTCAGCATTGAAGCCATGCAAGATGGGAGCAATGACCAAACCGACCAAACAAGTCAGCTTGATGAGGATGTTCATAGAAGGTCCGCTAGTGTCCTTGAAGGGATCGCCAACGGTGTCGCCCGTGACGGCTGCTTTGTGCGCTTCAGATCCTTTGTAGGTCATCTCACCGTCGATTTCAACGCCGGCTTCGAATGACTTCTTGGCATTGTCCCAAGCTCCTCCAGCATTATTCTGGAAAATGGCCCACAATACACCGCTCACCGTAACGCCGGCCATGTAGCCACCCAAGGTCTCAGCAGCCCACTTGCCGTCCATGCCGAACGCAAGAGGAAGCAATCCAATGACGAGCGGAGCGATGATGGTCATCGCGCCAGGAAGCATCATTTCACGAAGTGCAGCTTGCGTTGAAATGTCGACACACTTGTCGTATTCCGGCTTGCCTGTACCCTCCATAATTCCAGGAATCTCTTTGAATTGACGACGAACTTCCTTCACCATTTCCATGGCCGCTTCTCCTACAGAATTCATGGCCATAGCCGAGAATACTACTGGGATCATAGCACCAATGAACAACGTCGCTAGGACGTTTGCCTTGAAAATATTGATGCCATCAATATCAGTGAACTCGACAAAGGCAGCAAACAAAGCAAGAGCGGTCAATGCGGCTGAGGCAATGGCAAAGCCTTTACCAATCGCTGCAGTGGTGTTTCCAACAGAATCCAGGATGTCCGTTCGCTCACGCACCTCATCCGGCAATTCGCTCATTTCAGCAATACCGCCAGCGTTGTCCGCAATGGGGCCAAACGCATCGATGGCGAGCTGCATAGCAGTCGTGGCCATCATGGCACATGCTGCAATCGCTACTCCATAGAAACCTGCGAATTCATACGCAGCGAAAATAGCAGCAGCAAACAACAAGATGGGACCGAAGGTGGACTTCATGCCCGTTGCCAATCCTGCAATGATGTTGGTCGCAGCTCCAGTCGATGACTTTTGAACGATGTCCAAAATTGGCTTCTTACCCAATCCGGTGTAGTACTCCGTCATGTAACTGATGGCAGCACCCACGGTGAGACCGACCAATACCGCGTAAAAGACATTGATTGAATCGAACGTGCGATTCGCTTCACCGAAAAACTCCATGGTCAATTCACCAGGCAGCATCCATTCAATGAGGAAATAGCAGGCAATCCCTGTCATAATGATGCTGCTCCAGTTGCCCATATTCAATGCACGTTGAACTTGAGCTTCTTTTGCGCCATCCTTGACACGAATGAAGAGCGTTCCGAGAATTGAGAAAACGATTCCCAAAGCAGAAATGATCAAGGGCAACAAGATGGTAGACATGCCTCCAAAGTCATCCGTGAGGGAGCCTCCCATGTCTTTGATGACATAGTTTCCAAGGACCATGGCAGCCAGTACCGTCGCCACATAGGAACCAAACAAATCAGCACCCATTCCAGCCACATCACCTACGTTATCACCTACGTTGTCCGCAATGGTAGCGGGATTTCGGGGGTCATCCTCAGGGATGCCGGCCTCTACTTTACCAACAAGGTCTGCACCTACGTCAGCAGCCTTGGTGTAAATGCCTCCACCAACACGAGCAAACAAGGCGATCGACTCAGCTCCAAGAGAGAAGCCAGCGAGTGCTTCTAAAACCTCGGTCATTTTTGAAACGCTTTCCCATTCGCCGCCGCTGAGCATGCTAAGCAACAACATGAACAACATGCTCAAGCCGAATACTGCCAATCCCGCGACACCCAATCCCATAACCGTTCCGCCTCTGAAGGATACCTTCAATGCGTGTGCGATTCCTGTTCGGGCCGCTTGCGTTGTGCGCACGTTGGCTTGAGTAGCTATTCGCATGCCGATATTACCCGCTATTGCAGAGAAGATGGCACCGATGATAAAAGCGACGACAATCCAGTAGGGTGTACTTTCAACGAAATACGCAACGACACCTAATAAACCACCAGCGATTACAACGAAGATGGCAAGAACACGGTACTCCGCCTTCAAAAAGGCCAATGCCCCTTCGTGGATGTGTTGGGCGATTTCCGCCATGCGTGCATTTCCTGCGTCTTGTTTGCGCACCCAAGAAGCTTGGATGGCCATGTAAACCAAGCCCAAAATGGCAATGGCTGGTACAGAATAAAGAATGATCTCCATATTGATTGTCAGTAGGCATCCATGTTGTTGGATGCAGTTAGATTTAAATTGAATTTATGCCACGTAGGCAACGCTTTTTACAGCTTCCATGATGTCTTTGACTTGCGGGAGTGCTTCGTCAATGAGTGTAGGAGAAAAAGCAAATGGGGTGTCGGATTGGCAGAGCCGTACAATCGGTGCGTCGAGAAAGTCAAATGCGTTCCGTTGCACACGGTAGGCCACTTCACTACTGATACTGGCCACCGGGAAGCTCTCTTCAACGATGATTAAGCGATTCGTTTTGCGAATGCTTTCAATGATCGTATCCAGGTCCAATGGGCGAATGGTAACCAAGTCAATGATTTCCACTTCGATGCCTTCCTTTTCCAATTCTTCGGCAGCAGCGTGCACGGTTTTTAAAATCTTACCGAATGAAACGATGGTGCAGGCATCTCCTGTGCGACGAATGTTGGCCTTGCCAATAGGAACCAGGTACTCTCCATCAGGAATCAGACCCTTGTCCCCATACATCTGCTCGCTTTCCATGATGAGAACAGGATCCTCATCGCGAATGGCTGCCTTGAGCAATCCTTTGGCTTCATATGGTGTAAATGGAGT
>JAPKAW010000280.1 GCA_028825055.1 Flavobacteriales bacterium
GAACTTGGACCACAATTAAGACGTACGAGGACATTCGATTTGAATGGTGCGATCAGGTCGCGAAAATCACGATCAATCGGCCGGAGGTATACAACGCCTTCCGCCCCGAAACCAATATTGAGATGTTGGATGCCATGAGCATTTGCCGTGAGCGAAATGACATCGGAGTCGTTGTCTTCACTGGAGCGGGGGACAAAGCATTTTGCAGTGGGGGAGATCAAAATGTTAAAGGAAGCGGTGGTTACATCGGAAACGATGGCGTACCCCGGTTGAACGTGTTGGATTTGCACAAAGAAATCCGTTCGCTGACCAAGCCTGTAATAGCGATGGTCAATGGATATGCCATTGGAGGTGGTCATGTGTTGCACGTTGTTTGCGATCTGACCATTGCTTCTGATAACGCTCGATTTGGTCAAACGGGACCGAAAGTAGGCAGCTTCGATGCAGGGTTTGGTTCGAGTTACTTGGCACGCCATGTTGGTCAGAAAAAGGCACGTGAAATTTGGTTTTTATGCGAACAATATTCTGCTGAGGAAGCTGAAACCATGGGCATGGTCAATAAAGTCGTTCCACTTGAGGAATTGGAAAACACCACTATGGAGTGGTGTGCAATGATGATGAAACGATCGCCGATGGCCTTGCGTATGATTAAGCGTGGCTTGAATGCAGAATTGGACGGGCAACGTGGTCTGATGGAGTTTGCCGGTGATGCCACTTTGATGTATTACCTGATGGAGGAAGCTCAGGAAGGCAAGAATGCGTTCTTAGAAAAGCGTGACCCGGACTTTCAGCAATTCCCTAAATTCCCAGGATGAATGGCCGTGATTGGATAGGCGCTTCGCGCCTGAGAACCCTTCCTCTTGCTGCGGCATGTGTTATGGTAGGGGCTGCAGTAGCGTTCAGTTCAGCCCAAGATAACCTTGTTGCTTCTGTGCGGTTTTGGCCTGTTTTCGTCGGTATTTTATTGACCGTATTTGGACTTCAAGTGCTGTCCAATTGGGCCAATGACTTGGGGGATCATGAAAATGGTGCAGACGGTCCTAATCGCACAGATCGAGCAGTTGCTTCAGGGCGTATCTCCCCAATAAGCATGAAACGTGCTGTGATTATTATGGCAGTTGTGGTGCTGTTTTGTGGAATAACTACTGTGGCCATGGCGTTGCAGGGAACAGAACTTCTGCTGTCCGCTGTCATCTTGATTTTGTTGGGCATGTTGGGAATTGCGGCTGCTTATCGCTACACAGCCGGAAAAAACCCTTACGGGTATGTTGGATTAGGAGATGCTGCTGTCTTTGCTTTTTTCGGTTGGGTAGGGGTGGCTGGAACGGCGTTTCTCTTATCGCACACCTGGTCTTGGACGTGGTTATTGCCGGGCACGTTTATCGGAGCATTGAGCGTAGCGGTTTTGAATTTAAACAACATGCGCGACCTCAGTTCGGATGAGGCAGCGGGAAAGCGGACCTTGGTGGTGCGTTTGGGATGGGAAAAGTCCAGGAGGTACCATGTGTTTTGTTTTGCCTTGGCTTGGTCGGCATGGTGGTTGTTTAGTCTCGCTGTTGAGCCGGGTCATTGGCGCGGTGCGATGTGGATTCTTGCATTGTCTCTTTTGCATCTCGGACATCTTGTTCGAGTCTTTCAGACCTCAGAACCTCAGGCCTTGGACCCGGAATTGAAACGTGTCGCTTTGAGTACGGCCTTGATTGCCTTGTTTTTATTGCTGGCTCAAACGCAAGATTTAGCGGTATGATGACCCGTGGAATGCGCATGGATGGATTGACTCTTCGGGTCATTCGACATCCGCTTGTGTTCCATCTGCCCGCGAGGACGTCACGGGATGTGCTGACATCAAAGCCGACCTATTTCTTGTTGGCCCACCATCGTGACGGTCGATTCGGTTGCGGTGAGTGCAGTCTCATTCCAGGCCTCAGTCCAGAATCAGAAGAAGTGGCGCTGAAGGCCCTTGAGGATGTGGTGGAATCGGGTGTTTTAGACCCCGACTCGATTCCTGTGCAGTTGCCAGCAGTGCGCTTTGCTGTGGAGATGGCGTTGATGGATCTTGTCAGTGGAGGCCAGCAACAACTTGTTGACAATGCGTTTGCCCGAGGTGAAACGTCCATTTTAATCAATGGGTTGATTTGGATGAATGAGCCTCAGCAGATGGTACAGCAGGCAGAGGATTTGATTCAACGGGGGTTCAAGACATTGAAAATGAAAATAGGTATCCGCCCTTTTTCAGAAGAGTTGAAGTGGTTGAAAGTGGTTCGGGATTTGGCCCCATTGTCGGCAGGTTTTACGTTACGAGTAGACGCCAACTGTGCTTTTTCAAGAAAGGATGCCGATTGGACGCCTCTTCAAAAGTTGGAGCGTTTGGCGCATTTAGGAATCCACAGCATAGAACAACCGCTAGAGGCCTCAGACCCCATTGGACTTGCTGAACTATGCAGAGAAAGTCCTATTCCCGTTGCTTTAGATGAATCTTTGATCGGTGTTTTGGGTGAGGATCAAGACCGTCTGTTGGATTCAATTCGCCCCCAGTATCTCATTTTAAAACCCAGCCTGATTGGTGGGCTAGACGCTGCGCGTACATGGGTGGATAAGGCGCAAGAATATGGAGCGGGTTGGTGGACGACGTCAGCATTGGAATCCAATGTTGGATTGAATGCCATTGCCCAGTGGACGGCAGGCTTATTGGAGGACGAAGAGATGCCGTTGCCGCAAGGATTGGGGACAGGTGGGCTTTTTTCCACGAATGTCAATTCGCCCTTGGTCATTGAAGG
>JAPKAW010000281.1 GCA_028825055.1 Flavobacteriales bacterium
TTCCTTTTCCTTACGCTTCTTTTCCCGCTTGAGTTCGCGCTCGCGCTTACTGAATGATTGTTGAGACCTGGCCAAATGAGATGTGTTATAATGAGGTAGCAAGGTACATCAAGAACCGCCCGAAGCAGTGCTCAAAAAGATACTTACCCCCAAAACGTTGTCGAGGAAATAGCATGCTAGGAAACGAGAGGGTCAAAGGCCTTTCACTAGCGTCAATGCCTTGAAAACCAAGTGAAATACCCCATCAAACCTGGGAAATAAAAACACAATTTCTAAAAAAGAGCGCCCTATTGAAAAACGCGGATATAGTCGACAGCCATGAAGACGGGAAAGCTTGTCGTCTCATCCGGATAGCCTGGCCAGTTACCCCCTACTGCAATGTTTAGGATGAAAAAGAAGGCCTCATTGAAGGGATAATTTTGACCATTCATCATCGCCGTATTGATAGTAAAGTACACTTCATCGTCCATCAGATAATTGATTTCATTCGGTGCCCAATCAATAGAAAAAACGTGAAACTGTTCATCAAAATGATCCGGGTAGATGCTGATGTTATTTCCCTGGTGTTGCCATTGCGAATAGCTATTTCCCCAATGTGCCGTTCCATGAACGGTTCCTGCCTGGTGACCCAAAAACTCCATGATATCAATCTCTCCACAAGCTGGCCATCCCATTTGAGGATAGTTGGCTCCGAGCATCCAAATCGCAGGCCAAATCCCTTTGCCTTTTGGAAGGATTGCTCTGACATCAATACGTCCATACTGAAACTCCTGCAGGCCAACTGATTTCATACGTGCAGACGAGTAAGAATTTTCGCCAGTTTTCTCCGCTTTGATGATCAACCGACCGTCAGATAGATAGGAATTAGAAGGACTATTCGTGTAAGTCTCCAATTCATTGTTGCCCCAGCCGCCACTGCCATTGCCCAAGTCGTACCCCCAATTGTTGTAGTTGATATAATCTCCATTGAACTCATCGGACCATGTCAGTGACAGGCCGTCATATGATTCTGCGGATTGATATCCTTCATCGGAAATGTTGATCATAGAATCGTCATTGCGAATACCACCGGTCACCGTTGGCTCACCAATTTTGATGTACGCATTGATTGGATTGGAGAGAGTCACGCTGAATAGCTCATCCTGTTCCAAATAGTCATCCGCAATGATGGGAATCTCCACCGTCAAGTTGACCTCACCTGGCTCAAAAACAACTGTACCCAAGGTCGAGACGTAGTCTTCTCCGGCTACAGCCGTTCCATCCACAGTTTCAAATTGAACCGATACCTGTTTACTGCTCGTTCCACTGAGTCGTACCTCGAAAGTCAATGACGTCGTCGATGCAGTTTCAAAAACAGTCACGTCATTGGCCCAACGGATTTCCGGAATCAGCTCCGGGTCCGGCTCATTACACGCTTCACAAGAGACCAACGTTAGGCATAGAGCTCCAACGAAAAAATGAGTCAAGTCCATACAGATGTATTATTTGGGAATAGCTTCCTGCCCTTGCATTACGGCGCTGCCGTAAATATTATTGTGAACCAACCATCGGTCTGCTGGCAATCACCTGATTGCGTTGGACCGTGGATGACTAGACGATCTTCAGTGATTTCAACGATGTCGTAAAAGGGACCTGAATCCCAAATACCCATGAAGCCACAAAGTGTTTCACTGAAAGACCCCAAGTTGATTTGATCCTCCCCAGAGGTACCCGCACCTGGCGTCAAGAAATACGTCGATGGAGGAATCTCCATTTCGGTCTCTACATAGCCGTCAAATGGGTTCATCGTGCTCCCATTATTGTTGTACAGATATTGACCATCCTCAGTGAACTGATACCGGTCATCATCCTGGAATTCCGTTTGCCCATCAGGCGGAGAGCTATACCATTCCGATGAATACGGCGAGGGCCCTACTGATACAGCTCCGATTTCATTCGATAGTTTCCAAGATTTCTGGTTGTCACAACCTGTCAACAATGCGAGCGTTCCCTCACAAGGAAGTTCCAGCGTTTGGACAATTGACACCATCGCAGATGCTTGTCCCATGCCTCCGTTGGTATGCACTGAATAGGATACTTCATACTCTCCTTCGACAGGATAATACGCTGTGTCCATAGGCTGGTCTGATGTAATGCCATTGCCAAAGTCCCAAAGATGTAAAAAAGCACCCTCCACGGCTTCAGCAGAGACTGCAATTCGATTGGAGTCAATGCCGATGACTACGCCGGTAGAGTCCACCGCATCAATAAAACTCCAGTCTATCGAAGTGACAGGAGCTCCAGGCAATGAGATGCCCTCTTCTTCATAGGGAGCGCATTGTGTTAATACCAAGGCGCAGGTAGCAACGACTGATGCTACCGAACTGAATTTTATAACCTTCAACATATCAGTATCCATTGTTTTGTGTAATCAATCCTCCTGAAAGCGTAATCTCCGCCTCAGGAATTGGGTATACTTCATGGGTTCCAGAAGTAAAACCATCTTCGGCCAATAAAGTTGCAGCACGGCCTTGACGAACGATGTCAAAAAAGCGATGCCCCTCGAGCCCAAGCTCAACACGGCGCTCGTGGTAGATCGCGTCCAACAGGTCTTCACCTGTTGCATTGTTCACCGCCGTATTGGGAAGAACCCCCGGGAATTGTTGTTCGGCACCCCCTCGAGCACGATCCCGGACCATGCGCACTGCCGCCTTCGCCTCAACCTCATTGCCCAAATGGTAGGCCGCTTCTGCTTTGAATAAAATGACATCCGCATACCGAATCATGCGATCATTGG